>JBEDKJ010000039.1:0-8880 GCA_041172285.1 Pseudomonadota bacterium | reverse complement strand
GTGTAGAAATGGACTGATATGAGTAACGAATACAAAGGCTCGAGTTTATGGCAATTAATCTTGGTGATACCGGGCGCTATTTTAGCCTTCACCTTAATTATTTCCTTGATTGCTAAATCTTCAGGTATGGCTAACGAGCCTGCTGCAACGGAGACGGTTGCTGCAACTAGCGCTGCCGATGAGAACATCAAACCCGTTGCCACCGTTGAAGTGGCGGTTGCGGATGCCGGCCCACACGTCGACAAGAGCGGCGAAGAAGTGGTTAAAGCCGTTTGCGGTATGTGCCACACGGCCGGTCTTATGAATGCACCAAAAATCGGTGACAAAGGCCAATGGGCAACGCGTATTGCACAAGGTTACGATGTCTTGGTATCGCACGCCATTAACGGTATCCGTTCTATGCCAGCGCGTGGTGGCAATCCAGCCTTGACCGACGGTGAAATTGCCAATGCCGTGGCGCACATGGCTAATGCCAGTGGTGCTAGCTTCAAGGCGCCTGCAGCTAAAGCGGCCCCGGTTGCCGATGCTAAAGCCGCTGACGCGGCCGCTGCCCCAGCGAAATAAACGACCAATGCGGCTGGTGCTTGCGCTAGCTTGCATGGGCATTTGTTATGCTTAGGCCTCCCCACATCAAACCACTTAACTTGTTAAGTGGTTTTTTATTTTCTCAACGCTAAACATGGCCCACTATGCGATAGGTGACATACAAGGTTGCTATCAGGCTTTTTTGGCTTTGTTGGCGCGCATTGAATTTGATCCCGAGCAAGACCGGCTTTGGTTAGTTGGGGATTTGATTAATCGCGGCAGTGGCTCGCTTGAGGTCTTGCGTTGGTGTTACGCGCATCAATCTTCTATTCATGTGGTGCTGGGCAACCACGATTTGCACGCGTTGGTGGTGGCGGCTGGCTTTGTTAATGCACACAAGGGCGACACCTTGGACGGCTTGTTGGCTGCCCCAGATAAAGCCGTCTTGCTAAATTGGCTGCGTCATCAAGCGCTGGCCCACCACGCTGAAGTGGCACCCGGCCAGGCCTATTTGATGGTGCATGCCGGCTTATTGCCAGACTGGACGCTGGCGCAAACACTGGACTATGCCGCCGAGGTCGAAGCGGCCTTGCAGGGGCCTAAGCATCTGGAATTTTTAGCGCACATGTACGGCAATTTACCCAACCGTTGGCAAGCCGATTTAACCGGCATAGACCGCTTGCGCGTGATCACCAATGCCTTGACCCGCTTGCGCGTTTGCAGCGTAGAGGGTGAAATGGAATTTCAGTTTAAGGGCGAGTTGGCCGACGTGCCGGCGCCTTATAGGCCATGGTTTTCCCTAAAAAATCGAGCCACGCAAGGCACCCAAGTGATTTTTGGCCATTGGTCGGCGCTGGGCTTGCAGCAGCAAGGTGACGTTTACGCGTTGGACACCGGCTGTTTGTGGGGCGGTAAACTGACCGCCATGAATTTGCAGACTAAGGCGATCAGCCAAGTGCCGTCCGATCCGCGTGACAACCCTAAACGCTTAAAGCTTTAATTTCTTCGTAATCAGCTGCTGTATGTGCTGAGTCAAATCGCGGCGATGTTGCTGCGCTGCTTCTTGCCCAAGCAAAATAGGCGGCAGAAAATGCAACTCTAAGATGGCTTGCTGTAAGCCTATGACACTAAGGATGGATTCCACTAGGGTGGTATCGCCGGCATAGGCCACCTCGGTATTGATGCTGCCGTCCAAGCGCGGGTAACGGATGGCAATCGGCCAAATAGTCGATTCGGCCTGCAGGGCCGATTGCATCACGCTGCCTTTAAAGGGGGCAATGCAAGTGCCATCGGTGGTGGTTCCTTCAGGAAACAAGCAAACGTTGTCGCCGGCTTTTAAACTCTGCGTGGTCAGGTCGACGATGCGTGTGGCATGCTGGCGTTTACCGCGCTCGATAAATAAGACCTGACTTTTTTTAGCCAAATAGCCAAATACTGGCCAGGATTTTATGTCCGATTTGGCGATAAAACGCACCGGTAATAGGCTGTTGATAGCGTGTATATCCAGCCAAGAGATGTGGTTAGCCACCAATAGGTTGTTGCGAGCGCTGGCGTAACTGGGCGGGGGTTGCCCGAAGACATTTACTTGCACGTTTAAAATACGCAACAGCGTTTTACTCCACCACAAGACGATCGCCAAACGGCCATTTTTGCTGGAAAGGGGCATGACCATGGCCGCCATCGCCACACCGCTTAGGGTGTGAAGGGCGATGCGGGTCAGTCGGTAGTAGCGAGTAAGGCGGCCAGTGGTCGCGTCTTGAGTGATGGGCAAAAGCTCGTTTGATAGCGCGCTACTGGTCAAAAGCAAACTGCTTATTTCAAAAAGTGCGCAGCGTATCTGGGGTTGATTTTAGATAGGGGTAACATTACCAGCATATCGGCTGTGTTGAAATAGGGATCCCATGCTGGTTCACCACAAATGTAAGCACCTAAGCGTAAATAGCCTTTGATTAAGGGTGGGCACGCCACTTGCATGTCCGTGCGCAAGGCCGGGTTAAGCAAGGGGTTGCGCGGGAACACACGGTATTCCAATGGCGATAAGTAATCGTCAGACAGTTTGGTGTACAAACTGGCCGCCGCATGGCCACCGTCATACATGCTGACGCTGCCGCAACCTATCATGTATTCGTAATTGTGGATTTGCATGTACTTGGCTAAGCCAGCCCAGAGCATGGTAATGGTGCCGCCGTTACGGTAGTTTTGGTGCACGCAGGCACGGCCAACCTCGACGGTACGGTCAAACAGATGGCTCAGTCGGCTTAAATCGAATTCGCCGGCTGAATAGTAGCCGCCGGCTTCGTTGGCCGCAGAAGGACTTAAAATACGGTAAGTGCCGATGACTTGATTGGTGTCGCTGTCGCGCACAATTAAGTGATCGCAATATTGATCAAAGCCGTCCACATCCAAGCCACCAGTGCCCAATAGTTGCGCGCCCATTTCCTCTGCAAACACTTTGTAGCGTAAGCGTTGGGCTTCTTCTATTTCCACTTGGGTGCGCGCTAGGCTGATGCTTAGGCGGCGTTGATTGGGCACCGCTAAATCGATGTGCTTAGCGTTATCGCTACGGCTTAACGGGCGTATTCTTTGTTTGGCTAACATTAAAGTCTCCTTTTGAATTGAGGAGACTTTAATGCTTGCAGATTAAGAAATCGTGACAGAATTGTGACGATTTATTGACAGGGTATAGCTTGGTTTTTTTGGCTTAATGCGAAACGCGTGTGGTGCCGCCGCTATCAATCAAACGGACTTTTTCGCCGGCCTTAAATTGTTCGTCGGCTTCTTGGACAATGGCAATTAAAGTGCCGTTATCCAGTTTCACGGTGATTTCAAATGCGTCCTTACGGGTGATGCCTTCTTCTATGGCGGCACCGGCTAAGCCGCCGACCACGGCGCCTATGACCGCGCCTATGATGTTGTCGTCACCCTTGCCTATGCTGTTGCCAGCAACGCCGCCCACCGCCGCCCCTGCCACCGAGCCTATTGGTGTTTTGGTGCCTTCTAATTTAACTGAACGCACGCTTTCTACCACGCCCATGCGCACGGTTTGCACTTTGCGTGCTTCTTCACGGGAATAAACGCCCCCAGAATTGGAGCTGGCGCACGCGCCTAACAATATGCTTAATAGCGCGATGCCTATTAATTTGGATTTGTTCATGATGCGTCTCCTGTAATTGGCCTGATAGGCTGAATGGTTAAAATTTAAGCTTCGTCCAACTTGGTTTCGTTGACCAATGCTTGGGTGTAGATGGCTTCAATTTCAGCACGGCTGGGCTTGTGGTTTTGGCCGCCGCGACTTTCAATTTTAATGGCGCCCATGGTTGAAGCCAAGCGACCGCAGGTGGGCCAATCCCAACCGCGGGCTATGCCATACAGCAAGCCGGCGCGGTAAGCGTCACCGCAACCTGTGGGGTCGACGATGTTCATGGCTTTAATGCAAGGGATCTCATGGCACACGCCATCCGCGTAAATTTGTGAACCCTGACCACCCAAGGTCACCACCAAGGCTTTGACCTTGGCCGCCAGTTGCTGCAAATTTAGGCCGGTTTTATCTTGGATGATTTGCGACTCGTAATCGTTAACCGCTAAGTAATCGGCCATGTCGATAAACTGCAGCAATTCTTCACCGTTAAACATAGGCAAGCCTTGGCCGGGGTCGAATAAAAATGGGATACCGGCCTCAAAGCACTCGCGCGCGTGTTGGAACATACCGTCACGGCCATCCGGTGCGATGATGGCAAGCGTCACGCCTTGCGCGTCGTTCACGCTGTTTTCATGCGAGGCCACCATGGCGCCTGGGTGAAAAGCGGTGATTTGGTTGTCGTCGGTATCGGTGGTAATAAAGGCTTGCGCGGTGAAGGTGCCGGCCACGGTTTTGATGTGTGTGCTGGCTAATTTATGCTGCGTAAGCCAGTTTTGGTAAGGGGCAAAATCGTCACCGACGGTCGCCATGATGAGCGGATTGCCATCAAGCAATTGCAGGTTATAGGCAATGTTGCCAGCGGTGCCACCAAATTCGCGGCGCATTTCCGGCACGTAAAACGCCACACTGAGGGCGTGAATTTTGTCGGGCAAGATGTGGTTTTTAAATTTATCTTGAAACACCATGATGGTGTCGTAGGCTAGTGAGCCGCAAATAAGGGTGTGCATGGGGTGTGGCGCTTAGGTTAAAAGGCCATTATCTTATTTTTTGCGGCCAGCTAGCAAGCGCTAAGATCAGGCTTATTCGACTAAGCTGCCGTCGATGAGAATTTTAGCGGCTTTTTTGGCGTACTGCATGGCGCCTGACCCGCGTTGCATTTGTTCGGCTTGCACGGCACCTTCAAACAGCAAGGACAATTGCAGGGCGAGGCCGTCGGCGTCCTGAATGTTAGCCTGCGCGGCTAGGCTGCGTATGTACAGTCTAAATTGCTTGGATTGCTCGGCAGACAATTGGTGAACCGGGTTGGCTTCGCTGGGAAATTCGGCGGCGGCTTTAATAAAGCCCATGCCATTGAATTCGGGCGAGCTAACCCATTCTTCTATGCAATCAAACAGCCTTTGTATTTTCTCTGCCGGTTGCTGGGTTTGGCTGTCGAGCTTGCTGTTTAGCCAAGTTTGAAACTGTTGTTGGCTTTGCGTGAGCACTTCCAGGATTAACGACTCTTTGCTGCGAAAGTATTTATACAAAGTCATTTTGGTGGTGCCCGCCACGGCCACGATGTTATCTACCCCGGTGGAATTGATGCCTTGGGTTTGGAATAGATTGGTGGCGGTGGCCAGTATTTTATCGCGTAGCGTGGACATGAATGGATTATACTAATCTGTATATAAAGCCTGCAACGATTATTTGCCCTTAGCTGGTCGAGTTGGCCATCAGCATAGGGGTGATATTGCAACGCACTTTTTCTAAATAGCGGTTGGCTATGGCCAAGTCTTTCAAATTGGTTGGCAGTTTTCCGCCCACCACATTTTCTAAATACACCGCTTTATCTTGATCTGGAATTTGCAATGCTTCTGGGTATTGGCACGTGCCTTGGCGCATTTGTTCGTATTTCGCATAGAGCAAACTGGCGTCTTTGGCCGTTAAGCTTACTTCAGTTAATTGATGGGTGGCCATGGGCGTCTTGCTAATAAATAGACCCAATCCAACTGACACCATTAGCAAAAAGCTGGCTGAGAGGCTATAAAGAGCAGGCCTGGTCCATAGCCAGGCAAGGCGGCTGGTTTTAGTTTGGGTTTGGGCCAATATTAATGCCAGGGCGGCTTTTTTGCCGTGCTTTAAGCAATCCAAACGGGCTTGCGGGTCAGCTTGCATGTCGGCATTGATGGCGATTAATAGGATATGCTCTGCCAGCATGCGCGGTTGGCAGGCGCCTAATGCGCTGGCTTGCTTGGTGCAAAAAGCCAGCAGGGCGGCGTTGTCCGTTATCGAATTGCCCATGCGAATGGAATTGGGTGCGTCGCGTAAGGCATCGAACAGGCTAAGCAATCGCTCATCGGGCGTTTTGCCCAATTGCGTTAGCTTGGCTAATGGCTCGGCAGAGTTGAAGTTATCCGTAGTGTTCAAGGCTGGCGGCGCATTAAAAGGGTTTTACCACAACCAAGATGACGATCAAGGTCAGCGCGATCACCGGCAGTTCATTAAACCAGCGGTACCAAACATGGCTACGCGTATTGCGATCGTGCTTGAAGTCGTTGATTAATTTACCGCAATACCAGTGGTAGCCAATTAACACGACCACCAAGCTTAATTTTGGGTGCATCCAACGGCCACCTATGCCGTAACCTAGCCATAACCACAGGCCGAAGACAAGGGCTAATACGGCTAAAGGCAACATAAATCGGTAGAGCTTTTGTTCCATCATTTTCAATCTGTCTGAACTGGCGCTGTCTTGCACCATGGCGTGATTGACAAATAGTCTGGGTAAGTAAAATAAGCCGGCAAACCAGCTTGTGACAAAAATGATGTGAAACGCTTTAACCCATAACATCGTTAATTCCTCTTCCTTGTTTATTCTGGCTTGGCTAATTCACGGCTTAATAGTGTAGCCATGGCGTTTAAATCCAATGGCCCTATTGTACGTTGTAAACGCTGGCCTTGCTTACCGTAGATGAAATGACTGGGTGTGACGTTCACTTGCCCAAAAGCGGCACTCATTTCGCCATAGCCATCGTGCATCACCGGGAAGGGCAGCTTTTTTTGGCTAGCGTAGTGCAGCACTTGAGCCGGTGGGTCGAAGGCCATGGCGACTGCAATCAATTCAAACCCTTGGCCATGGTGGCGCTGATAAAAGTCGATTAATGCCGGCATTTCTTTGAGGCAACTTAGGCAGTTGATGGACCAAAAATGCACCAGTACTACGCGGCCTTTTAAGCTAGCCATGGCAATTTTTTCGCCGCTTAAGGTCGTGAAGCTAACGGCAGGGGCGGATTGGTTTTGCTCAGTGTGCCAGACGCCCCAGCCAATAAGCAGGGTGATCATCAGGCTTAGGCTGATTTTTTTAAAATAAGCAGGCATGTGCTAAGTCTAACGGATTTTTATTTAATTTGGCCTGTCTATGCGTGGTCAAGCTAAGCAGATCAATGGCCAATACCCATGTAACGCTTACGCTTATTTGCCGTGATTCAACATGTTATAATGCATTTTTTAATAGCCGAGCTATTTATCTAAAAGCCAATGAACGCACCCCTACCTAGCCATATTGAGCAAATCGAACCGCAAGCAAACCAACGCTTACGTGAAATTCCCTACAACTACACGTCCTTTTCAGATCGCGAAATCGTCATACGATTTCTCGGTGAAGAGATATGGGATACCTTAAACGACTTGCGCAGTCAGCGCAAAACCGGACGCAGTGCGCGCATGCTGTTTGAGGTCTTGGGCGATTTGTGGGTGGTGACGCGCAACCCGTATTTGCAAGACGATTTGCTGGAAAACCCCAAGCGTCGCAAGGCCTTGATTGATGCGCTTAAACACCGTATTGCCGCCATAGAAGAGCGCAATGCCGGCGGTAAAGCCAACGCCAGTGTGCAGAAAATGGTGCAGGCCGCGCAAAAGGCCATCGCAAAATTCGCCGAAGACTTCCGCCAAACCTACGATTTGCGTAAAAAAGCCTTAAGCAAATTCAGCAAAATTACCCGTAAAGACAACGTGCAGTTTGATGGCTTGGCACGCGTGTCGCACGTGACCGACGCCACCGACTGGCGTGTGGAATACCCGTTCGTGGTCTTGAACCCGGACACGGAAAAAGAAATCGCCGCCTTGGTGCGCGCTTGCATAGAATTAGGCTTAACCGTTATTCCGCGCGGCGGTGGGACAGGCTACACCGGTGGCGCCATTCCATTGACGCCCATGTCAGCGGTGATCAACACCGAAAAATTAGACCAACACAGCGGCGTGCAAATGCGCACCTTACCGGGAGTGGCTAGACAAGTCGCGACCATAGAATGCGGTGCCGGTGTAGTGACACGCCGTGCCATGGAGGCGGCCAGTGAAGCGGGCCTTGAATTTGCCTGCGATCCAACCAGTGCCGATGCCAGTTGCATAGGCGGTAATGTGGCGGTCAACGCCGGTGGTAAGAAAGCGGTGTTATGGGGCACGGCCTTGGATAACTTGGCCTCATGGCGCATGGTCACGCCGGACGCCCAGTGGATGGAAGTGCAGCGACTAGACCACAATTTGGGCAAAATCCACGATGTGGCGGTGGCGCGATTTAAAGTCAGCCGTTACGCAGAAGACATGAAGACCTTGTTAGGCGAGCCAGAAATACTGGAAATAGCCGGCCCAAGTTTCCGTAAAACCGGCTTGGGTAAAGACGTGACCGATAAATTCTTATCCGGTTTGCCTGGCATCCAAAAAGAAGGCTGCGACGGCTTAATCACCAGTGCCACCTTCATTTTGCATCGCATGCCTAAACACGTGCGCACAGTGGCCTTGGAGTTTTTTGGCAACGTCTCCAATGCGGTGCTGGCCATCGTGGAAATTAAGGATTACCTGGATGCTACTGCCAAAAAAGACCCCTTGGTCTTGATGGCCGGTTTAGAGCACATGGACGAGCGTTACATCAAAGCGGTGGGGTACGCGACCAAAGCGGCCCGTCAGCAAAGGCCAAAAATGGTCTTAATTGCCGACATCGCTTCGGACGATGAAAACGCCGTCGGTGAAGCCGCCTCGCACATCGTGCGTTTGTGTAACGCACGCAACGGTGAAGGCTTTGTCGCCGTGTCACCAGAAGCCCGCAAAAAATTCTGGTTGGATAGGGCGCGAACTGCTGCCATTGCCAAGCACACCAATGCTTTCAAGATTAACGAAGACGTGGTCATTCCCTTGCCGCGTTTGGGCGATTACTCGGATGGCATAGAGCGCATTAACATCGA
>JBEDKJ010000038.1:0-32110 GCA_041172285.1 Pseudomonadota bacterium | reverse complement strand
TAAAGAGTCGGGATTTCTAATTACTCATTTCAATAATTGCTTATTGAAATCGCTTAAATTAAGCGTGAGCAATAGCTGTGATTTCAGCAGCAGAAGCAGCTGGATCAGTAGCGCCGTAGATTGCAGCACCGGCTACAATGATAGTAGCGCCAGCATCACGAACTTGTGCAGTTGTTGCAGCTTTAACGCCACCAGCAACTGAGATTTCAACGCCTAATTTCAAACCAGCTACTAAACCCAAGTCAGTAAATGGTGTTTGACCAGCAGCTTGTTGATCCAAACCAGTGTGAACGCCAATGATGTGCGCACCTAATTTAGCCACTTCTTTAGTTTTAGCTGCTTTATCAGCAACGTTGATCAAGTCAACTTGTGCTTTTTTACCGTATTTGTTAGCCACATCGATTACACCTTTGATGGTACCGATATCAGCACAACCTAAAACTGTACAGATGTCTGCACCAGCTTTGTAGAATGGCTCAGCTTCGTAGAAACCAGCATCCATCGTTTTCAAATCAACTAAGATTTTGTTTTTTGGGAATTTAGCACGTAATGTTTCTAGCAATTTGATACCGTTGTGCTTGATGCATGGTGTACCGATTTCAAGAATGTCAACGTGCGGTGCTACTAATGTAGCTAAAGCAACGGTGCCGTCAAAGTCTAGTGAATCTAAAGCCATTTGGGTTAATGCCATGGTATTTCTCCGTTTAATAATTTTTAAAATGGTACAAATTTATTGCTATTTTAGTAATAAAACCCGTTCAAAATAGCTTAAGCACCATTGGTGCAATAGGCCGTCATGTAGGGGTTTTACACTGCAATTCTTGTCTTACAAAAAACTGGACACTTATAGTAAATGTCCAGTAAACATATGTCAATTCTAAACTTAGCGTATTACGGTTTTATTACAAAATACTTACACTAAGCCCAGCCTTTAACAGCGGGTTAAAGTTTTTCGCTTAAAGCCGCTTCCAGTTTGTTTTGATCGGCCACAAAACCACGTATGCCTTCTGCTAATTTTTCAGTGGCCATGGCGTCTTGGTTTAACTCAAAACGGAACTCTTCTTCAGTTAACTTAGCACCCGGTTTTTTAGTTGCGCCATTGTCTTTAAGCACTTGCACCAAGTTGCCTTCGGTTGCCGCTAAATCTTGTAATAAGTTAGGTGACACGGTTAAGCGATCGCAACCGGCTAAAGCAATCAATTCACCGGTGTTACGGAATGAGGCACCCATCACCACGGTTTTGTAACCGTGCTCTTTGTAATATTGGTAGATAGCACGAACTGAAACCACGCCTGGGTCGGTTTCTTGTGTGTACTCTGTACCTGGGTTTTTCGCTTTATACCAATCTAAGATACGGCCAACAAACGGTGATATTAAAAATACGCCCGCTTCTGCACAAGCGCGCGCTTGGCCAAAACCGAATAATAAGGTTAGGTTACATTGGATGCCTTCTTTTTCTAGGATCTCACCGGCTTTAATGCCTTCCCAAGTTGAAGCCAATTTAATCAAGACACGGTCTTTGCTCACACCTGAGTCTTGATACAATTTGATCAATTTACGGCCTTTAGCCACCATCGCATCCAAGTTGAATGACAAGCGCGCATCCACTTCAGTAGAAATACGACCCGGCACCACTTTGGTAATTTCAGTACCGATTAACACAGCCAATTTGTCTGCTGCGTTATCAATTTGCTCGGCTTTGGAACCGCCTTGCGCTTTAGCATAGGCAATCGCCGTTTCAATAAGTGGGGCGTATTGTGGCAATTGGCTTGCTTTTAATACTAAGGATGGGTTAGTTGTTGCATCAACAGGCTTAACTGATTTGATTGCTTCAACATCACCGGTGTCTGCCACTATGGTGGTCATAGCCTTTAATTGATCTAATAAATTTGCCATTACTTGCCTCCTGAAAATTAACTTGAAATCAGCTGATGCTGCAGTCTTGTATGAAATCTAGTGCAATATTATATCTGAAATTTGCCCGCAGGCGTTAGCCTAGCGGATTTTACTTGGCTGCTTTAGCACACGCAGAGTTAAGCTTGGGCCGTGCTTAACAGCTGCAATTGATAAGCCAACAGCGTAGCCACCGTTAGGTCGGCGCTGGTACCCGGATTAATGTCACGCCGCTTTAACGCCGCATCCCACCTCAATAAGGGCGTTTGCATTAACTTGGGATTGTCGGTCTTTAGGTAATCCGCCTCGATGGCTTGCGCCTCCAAACAAATTGCCTGCGCTATGCCCATGCCGTGTTTACGCACAATGTGGCTGTCCGGGTGACGCGCTAACAATGCTAGGTAAACTGCCGTCGTCGCCCAAGCTTCGCTATTTAGCTTAGCTTGATCTTGCCAGGCTTGTTTGGCGGTCAAAAAACGCGGTAAGGCCAGACAAAAAATAGTGTCGTAATTGTGTGCGTATTGCCATGCAATGCGATCCCTATCGGCTGCTGCCAGCATCAGCTGTTTCAAGTTAACCCCTACCTCAGCCTGCACGTCATGTTGACTAGCCGTGCCCAAACCCGCCGGCTTAGCCAGCACAATGGCTTGCGCTGCCAATGCACCGTCCGCCACCGACAACTCGTCTAAGACCCGCGCTAGATTTTTTGCCAAATCCAACTCCGCCACTGGCGACAGGGCCGCATGGATGAGTGGCGCACACAACAAAATCAGTCCTAAATTGGTGTTCATGCCTACCGCCGATTGCGTCGCCTTGACCGCATGCAATATGCGCTCACCCACCGTCAAGCCTGCTTGCGAAATAAGCTCAGCCGTGGCGTCTGCGCTCTTGATAAAATCGTGCACCGTCATGCCGTGGCCATCGGCAAAAACATGCACGTTGCCGGGCTTAATGGCCTGCAATTCTGCCAAGCAGGCATTTCGGTAGGACTGCGCAAGGACCGCAGGACTTAGTGGTTTGCAGCGCATGTTGCTTTGGCTAAAAAATCGTCCACCAATAACTGGGCGATATTTTGCTCAGTCACGCTTTGTAAGCCTTTCCAGGCAGGCATGCTGTTCACTTCCAATACATAGTATTCGCCGCCTTGCGCCTGCATGATGTCTACCCCACAGTAATCCATATTCAGTGCTGAAGCGGCCGCCAAGGCTAAATCCATCATGGCTTGATTGGCAACATGAGGCTTGGCCAAACCACCGGAAGCGAGATTATTCAACCAGCCCTCCCCGCTCCGCTTCATGCTGGCCGCCACCGTGCCAGCAATTACAAACACTCGATAATCGTGGCTAGCGCTGCCATCGGCATCGACTGGCGG
The DNA here is from genome assembly GCA_041172285.1 of Pseudomonadota bacterium. Lineage (GTDB taxonomy): Bacteria > Pseudomonadota > Gammaproteobacteria > Burkholderiales > Methylophilaceae > Methylotenera. The sequence goes on along the minus strand of JBEDKJ010000038.1, from coordinate 28,845 downwards.
CGTAATCAATTGCTGAAAATAATAAACGCCATCGATAAATTGCTGCATGGGCACCGGCAACGGCTCGGCAAAAGGCAGCTTACGCACGCCCAAGCCTTGCGAGCCAAACAAGGGCTTGATCACCAATTGCTGCTGATTGGCCTGCGCCTCTTGCCGAATTTGTTGTGCCTGTTGCCTGGATTCGCACACCCAAGTAGCCGGCGTCTTAACGCCATGCATACCGAGCAAGAAGCTGGTCATAGCCTTGTCCACCGCTCGCTCTATGGCCTTGCCGTCGTTGTATACCAGAACGCCCTGCATGGCCAACATGTGCAACACATTCAGACGCGTCACCACTTGCTGTAGGCTGCCACCGGCCACGCCGCGAACAAAAACCGCTTGCGGCAATGCCGTTTGACCTGGAATGCTTATTGCCGGGCCTTGCCCCGACAGGTTGATCAGGCAAGCGTGCAAAGGCACACATTGCGCATCCACGCCACGCGTCTTGAAAGCCTGAATTAATTGCGCGCCGTGCCAACCGGCCTCATCAGTAAGTATGGGGATTTGCATGGCGTCTAACTTAAGCCTCAGTCGGAAAAAGACTGCTTCAGCAAAGCCGCGTTTAACTGCCCTGCTTCGAAAACAGCGCCCGTTTGATGGTTGCTGATGACCACTTGCGCTGGCGAAAATAGCATGGGGTCTATTTTATAAAAGTCCATATTGGCCGCTTTAAATACCTCAGCAAAAGTTAAGCCGTAATCTTTGGAGGCACAACTGGGTAAATGACTGGCCAATGACTGCGCAGCGGCATCATCGCAATCGACCAGCAAATTGACCGTACCGCCAAAAAGAATGGCATCGTTGGTACGCCCCATGGCGGTCATAAAGTCCTTGGCCACTGGCGGCAATACGGCGACTCCACTGCCACTGATGATGTTAGGCAATGGGAAATGCAGGGTATGGGCTTTGTGCAAGGCCACCTCCAATACCCGCGCGACAATTTGCACCACGCCTGCAATGCTGGTGGTCGGGGTTAGAATGACGGTTAAATTGGCTGCCGGCACCTGCGTGTCTTGCAGCACTTTGGCGATCACTTGCTCAGGCGGCATGCGATCGGTTTCCAAAACTAAACAGGTGGACGTGGCGGCATCTTTATAAGCCAGTTCGGCGAACAAATCTTCCCGTTGCGCTATGGCGCGAGCCGGCCCAGAACCCAAGGCATAAAAACCCTCATGACTCAAAGCCCAACCTGCGTATTGGCTGGCTAAACAGGCCAGTACCGGCTGCTCGGATGTCACACTGATTGCTGTTGGCCAATCAAGAGACGGCTTAAATCGCTGATCCGTTTCAAATTGCACGCGAGCTAAGCCTCCTAGGCATATTTCCGCTATCAAGCGCCCGGCTTCCAAACTACCAGCCTGCGCTATGCCCGCATCGACAATTCGACAACCAAGCTGATGCTGGGTCACGCCTATGTTTAAAGACGACGCATTGGCTAGCAGCGTAGCCAACAAAGGCGCGCTTAACTGGTTCACACTCACATGCACGGGCGCGCTAGATGGGGCTTGCATCATCCTCTTCTTTCAAACGATAGGCCAATAAATTGTTAAGCATTTTAACTCGAATTGCCAGCAATTGCTTTGCTGCCTCCGCCCTGTCGGCAGTGGCCAACACCGTGCAAATGGGCTGACCCGCTAGTATCTGGACCGATGACTGAGGCGACGGGCAGTCTTCTACCCATTCTGGCCAGGCAAAGTTGGCCGGGATGCTTAAGGCTAAGGCACTGTAAATAACCGCGTGCGCAACACTACCGGATTTCACGGCGACGCTTGATGGCATGGCATAAGCCTGCTTGCAGGCGGCGACGTGCATGGCCAATAAATGCATCTCGCCATCAACCGTTTCATACAAACCTACACTGGCACTTAAGCGCGGATTGATCTCCAACACATAAGCCACCCCATCTTGCAGCACGGCATCCAAACTGTTTAAACCCAATAAGGAAAATTCTGCCGTCAATTGCTGCGCCGCCTTCAAGAGTTGCTCTTGTTCGCTTGCAGTCAAATTAATTTGACTGACCGCCCCACCGTAGCGATAGGGCAAGGCTTCAGTCGGCGCCAGCATCAATTCATTAAACCCCACCAGGGCAACCTGCTGAGCATGGGCTAGAAACAATACCGACACAGGCAAGCCTTGCAGTTTTTGCTGCGCGTAGTGTTGCTTATCCAGCATGACTTTTCCATTGCTATAGGGCTGCACATGGCTGCCACCGCTGGCCCCTACAGCCTTCACCAAACCATCTAACGGTAAGCTTGCATCGCCATGCGTCCAGGTTTGCGGGTGAGCCACGCCCAGTTTCGCACAAGCAGAGAAAAAAATCCGCGGGGATTTAACGCTGGCCAGCGTCGCTGGGAGGTTGCCGAGCAAGGGAATGCGCTTAGCAACCTCAGCCAACAAGGCTGGCTGGGCTTCAAAGCCACTGCCGTAAATAAAACCGATGTAGCGTCCGGTATCGAGCGTGTCGATAATGGCGAGCAAGGCCGCGGCTTGAAAGCCATCGTTGTCAAAAGGGGCCAGCTTGATTAAGTTGGCCATCGCTTGCGTTTGGCTATCAGCAAAGCCATCGATGGCGCTGACCTTAAAACCGGCCTGCACTGCCGCAGCCACAAACGGCCGAGCAGAAAGCGCAATAATCAATAAGGCTGGGCTGAGCAAATGCGGTGGTGTAACAGCTTAATGCGGGTGCAGGATGTCGCGGGCAAGCTTAAATGCCGCATTAAATTCCAAGTACACAGGCTGGTCAGCCGCGGTCATTTGCTTTAACAGTTGCAATTGCGTTTGATACTTAAGCTGGCCTACGGCTAAGGCACCTACTGCGAATGCCCTACCGTTTAATACAAGCTGACCATCCATGTCCGAACTGACGCCATCGACCGCGGATGGTGGCACGGCATTCACATCCACCAAACCTGTTAAGTTTTTTGCTAGCTGCAATTGCGATTGACTAATCAACCGCACGCCGGCGGCGGCGGCGCAAACCAGCAATTGTGCTTGCTCCAAGGTCTGTTCTTTAGCCTGCTCGATCGACCCGTCCAACACCTGCATGGACAATTGGTATTGGCTATTCCAACGCGCCACTTTTTCCGTCAAGGTCGACACCGATTTGTGCGACAGCAATTGCACCTGCATGCCTAATTGCGCAGCGATAATGGCCACACAACCACCAACCGGTCCATTGGCACCAAAAATGCATAGTGTCTTGCCTGCTAACGCTTGATCAAATTGTTGCTTTAAATGCCATTCCAATTTGGCCACGATAGCGGCCGCGGTAGTAAAAGCGCCGGATGGGTCGGCGAAAATGGAACAGGCGAATGGATGGAACATGCTATTTTTGGCGGCTGCCATCATGGCCATAGCCAGATCAATGTCACGCCCGCCTATGAATAAGGCTTCACGCTTAACCCCTGAGGGGCTGCGGGAAAAAATAGCATCTTGCGCCAAGCCTGCCACCTCAGCGAGCTCGAGATTGGTGTACGGCATGACTTTATCAAAGCCGGCATCAAAAGCCATGTTGACGTCAAATGGACTGGCGTTTTTAGCCGTGGTCAATAAATGCAAAATACTGGGTTTTATGCTCTGCATAGTCTGCCGCTTCTTTCTAATTTAGCCTGCTTAAATAACACCTTAATCCACCGCATCGGACAATTGGGCACCGCGATTATAGCCGCTGCAGATTAACCAACTCAGCCCACTTTGCGCAAACTTGGTTTTTAACTGATCCAAGTGCGCCTCAGCCGATGCCGCATTGGCAAACACCGCAAAGCCAGTTGGACCCCATGAGCTCTGGCCAAAACAAGCTACACCGGATGCCGCCAAATACTGCAAGACCGCTGCCACCTCAGCACTGGCATAGCGACCGCCTTGCACCGGGGCAAAATAATCCCCCACGTGCGACTGCAACACTTGTATCGCCTGCCCAAAAGCATGCAGATCGCGCTCCATTAAGGCCGGCATCGCTTGCATTAAGACATACCGGCATAAATGCGCCGCCAAAGTTTCTGAAAAGGGTGGCAATTGCGCAAAGGCGGCACGCTCATGTGCACCGTGCACGCCGGCTAGCTGCTTGTCTAGCACCAACAAAATGCGCCAATCTTCAGGAAAATCGTAGCGCGCCAATAAGGGTGGAATGCCTTTACTAGCGGCATCCATGCTACGGCCACCGTCTATCAACAGCCCGCCATGGTCAAATGCCGCTATGCCTATGCCTGAGCGTTGCCCTCTGCCAGTTAATTCCGCCAGCTCTTTAGTGCTTAAATTCAATTGGAACAAATGGCTAATGGCCGCTCCTATAGCCAATGCCAACTGCGTACCCGAACCCAATCCAGCATGCTCAGGCAAGCTTTGCTTAAGGTCAAGCCTAAGGGCAGAATTTAGCTTTAATTTAGCCATCAGCGCTTGGGTCAAGGCTAAAGCTCGGGCGTTGGCTGATGTTTCAGCCGACCAAGTGTCTGCTAAGCTTAAGTTGAGGGTTTGCACGGGTGCCGACAAGCTTAATCCTATGCCACCGTATAGGCGGCCCAAGCCCCCATGCAAATCAAAGAAACCCATGTGCAAACGCGCATGGCTGGTCACTTTAACTTGCCTGGATTGGTTTAATTGCATGGGTATTAATCGCTGTTTCGTCTGCTGTTTTTGTCTAGGGTGCGCTGGGGTCATGGGTGCCACGAACCTTGTCCTAATGCATTTTAGACTAGCGGATTAATTTTTGATAGGTTTATGCTTTTGCAGTCTTAATTTTCAACCCTAGTATGCTATTTCAGGTGACAGCACCTGACAATTTAGGCAAAATGTTAATTAATCATAATTTACCCGTAGTTAGAACACCTAAGGAACTCACATGTCTGCCCACGTCATTCCATTTGAAAAATTAAGAAACGTCGATGTCCCCTCTGTAGGCGGTAAAAACGCCTCTTTGGGTGAGATGATTTCTCAGCTGTCGGCAAAGGGCGTGCGTGTTCCAACCGGCTTCGCCACCACAGCTGACGCCTATCGCGAATTTTTAAAGGTGAATGGCTTAGACGTTAAAATCAATGCTGCTTTAGAAACACTTAACGTAGACGACACCCAAGCCTTGGCTGTATGCGGTAAACAAGTTCGCGAATGGATTATGGCCGCACCGTTCCCAGCCGCATTAGACAAAGCCATTGCCGAACACTACGAGAACCTGATTGCCAAATCCGGTAAAGGCGCGACCTTCGCGGTGCGATCCTCAGCCACCGCGGAAGATTTACCCGATGCGTCGTTTGCCGGCCAACAAGAATCCTTCTTAAACATACACGGCCTTGATAACATCTTGCACGCCATCAAAGAAGTGTTTGCTTCTTTGTACAACGACCGAGCCATTTCTTACCGCGTACACAAAGGCTTTGTGCACGCTGACGTCGCCCTATCGGCTGGCGTTCAACAAATGGTTCGCAGCGACATTGGCTGTGCCGGCGTCATGTTCACCATAGACACCGAATCCGGTTTTAAAGACGTGGTGTTCATCACCTCTTCCTACGGCTTAGGCGAAACCGTGGTGCAAGGTGCCGTCAACCCGGATGAATTTTACGTACACAAGCCTACTTTGGCGCAAGGCAAATCCTCCATCGTCCGCCGCACCATGGGTTCAAAATTAATCAAAATGGTGTTTTCGGACGCCACCCAAGCCGGCAAAAGCACCCACACCATAGACGTGGATGCGGCAGACAGCGACCGCTACTCCTTAAGCAATGACGATGTTTTAGAATTAGCGCGCTACGCCATGATCATCGAGGCCCACTACGGCTGCCCGATGGACATAGAATGGGGTAAAAACGGCATAGACAACAAACTCTATATCTTGCAAGCACGCCCTGAAACGGTGAAATCGCAAGAATCGTTAAATAACGTCACGGAAACTTTCAAGTTAAATAAGCACCAATCCACCCCATTGGTAGTGGGCCGCGCAGTGACACAAAAAGTAGGCGTGGGTCCGGTGCGCATCGTGCTTGATCCAGCTGACATGCACTTGGTCCAACCCGGCGATGTGTTGGTCGCAGACATGACCGATCCCAATTGGGAGCCGGTGATGAAACGTGCCAGCGCATTGGTCACCAACCGTGGCGGACGTACCTGCCATGCAGCGATTATCGCTCGTGAATTGGGCATTCCGGCTATCGTGGGTTCAGTCAACGCGACCGATATCTTGCGCGAAGGCGAAGTGGTCACCGTGTCTTGCGCCGAAGGCGAATCTGGCTTTGTTTACCATGGTGCATTGGATTACGACGTCAGCACACAAGCGGCAGCGGCCCTCACCAAAGCCCCATGCAAAATCATGATGAACGTGGGTAACCCAGACATGGCTTTTGGTTTTGCTAAAACGCCTAACGACGGCGTTGGTCTGGCCCGCTTGGAATTCGTGATTAACAACATGGTGGGCATACACCCTAAAGCCATATTAAACGTCGACGCCATGCCTACCGCAGTCAAGGCCACCATTAAAAACCGCACACGCGGCTACGCTAGTCCTAAGCAGTTTTACATAGACAAAGTAGCAGAAGGTGTCGCCACCATTGCCGCTGCGTTTTACCCAAAACCGGTCATCGTGCGTACCTCGGATTTTAAATCCAATGAATACAAAAAATTAGTAGGCGGCGACATCTACGAACCGGATGAAGAAAACCCAATGATAGGTTTCCGTGGTGCGGCGCGTTACATGGCCGAAGACTTTAAAGAATGCTTTGCCATGGAATGCTCGGCCATGAAAAAAGTCCGCGATGAAATGGGTTTAACCAATGTAGAACTGATGATTCCATTTGTGCGCACCTTAGACGAAGCCAAAGCCGTTATCGATATCATGGCAGCCAATGGCCTTAAACGCGGCGAAAATGGCTTACGCATCATCATGATGTGTGAGATTCCATCCAACGCCTTATTGGCTGAGCAATTTTTAGCGCATTTTGATGGCTTCTCTATCGGCTCTAACGATTTAACCCAATTAACACTGGGCATGGACCGAGATTCCGGCATCTTAGCCGACGGCTTTGACGAGCGTAATGACGGGGTCAAAGTTTTAATCAAAATGGCCATACAAACCTGCAATCGCTTAGGCAAATACGTAGGCATATGCGGTCAGGGCCCATCTGACCACCCAGATTTTGCCGAGTGGTTATTGGCCGAAGGCATACAATCCATGTCACTCAACCCCGATACCGTGGTCAGTACGTGGCAACGCCTCACCAAAAAATAAGCGTGCAAAGCAAGCTTATTAGGCAACCATGATAAACCGGACCGTTTTTTTCATCTCTGACGGTACCGGCATCACCGCCGGTGCCTTGGGTAAATTACTAGAGCATTTCCCTAGCACCAGCTTCACCCAAGTGCGCATGCCGTTTACCGATACCCTAGATAAAATTAAGCTGGCGCAAGACGCCATTCTGCAAGCAGCGGAGGTCAATGGTGGTCGCCCGGTGGTCATCATGTCAATTGGTAGCATAGAACTGCGCAATGCCTTGAAGGAATCCAACGCCTACTTTATCGATTTGTTCAGCGCCTTTATCGATCCTCTTGGCGTGGAATTAGCCCAACAACCGCTAACTGGCGCCGGCATTGCCCATAGCGTGATGGGCAGCAAATACAATGACCGCATGGAAGCGGTTAACTTCACCTTAAACCACGATGACGGCATGACCAATTCTGGCTTAGAGGAAGCGCAAGTCATCTTGGTCGGTGTATCCCGTTGCGGCAAAACCCCTACCAGCGTTTACTTAGCCATGCAGTTTGGCATCAAAGCGGCTAACTACCCATTGATTCCAGAAGACTTTGAGCGCGGCACCCTACCGGCCATTTTGCACAAGCATTTGGATAAAATTTTCGGCTTAACCATCAAGCCAGAACGTTTGCATGCCGTGCGCAGCGAACGCCGATTTGGTAGCTTTTACGCCTCACTTGAGAACTGCCGTAAGGAAATCGCCACCGCAGAGAACCTCATGCGCAACGCTGGGATCACATGGGCGGACTCCACCAGCCGCTCAGTTGAAGAGCTGTCAGCCATCATCATGGAAAAGACCCACAACCTGACCCAGAGCTAATCTCTTGTCAGAATAAAAAAAGGCGCTAAAAGCGCCTTTTTTTCTAACTACGGTCTACTTTAGATTGGCTTTGATCTTACCCACAATATCGGATGAGTCGGGTTGCGTCATGCTGCCGTAGGCATAGACTTGCTTGCCTCCTGGCAAAATCAAATACTTATAAAAATTCCATTGCGGCGCGTCACCGGTTTTAGCCAACAATTGCTTGTATAAGGGATTGGCATTAGCACCCGTTACCGAGCTCTTGGCCATCATGGGGAATTTAACCGCGTAAGTTAGTTTACAAAAATCGCCAATTTGCTTGTCGTTGCCAGGCTCTTGCCTAAAGTCATTGGATGGAAAACCCAAGACTAAAAAGCCCTTGTCCTTGTATTTACTGTACAAGCCTTCCAAGGCATCGAATTGAGGGGTAAAACCGCATTTGCTAGCGGTATTTACCACCAAAATAACCTTATCTTGGTGATCGCACAGATTGATTTTTTCACCCTGCAAGGTGGTTAATTCATGGTTGTAAAGCTCATTACAAGCGGCATTGGCCATGCTGGTGGCTCCAAGTAATAGTAGGCATAAAAGCAGTTTTTTCATTATGTCACCCTTATAAAGTTTAGCCTTGATCAAGAAATGCACTAAGGTGTTAAAATTAAATTCAATGTAACAGACTAATCACCATGCATATGGTTCACTCAGCCTACCCATTCCGCTTACCAGCGCATACGCTAAGGCATTAACAACAAAGGCTTACTGCACGCTTAATCATGTCCCTAACAATGAAAAATTCCATCAAGATTGGCCTTGCGCTAGTCGTCTTACCCACCCTGCTGTTTGGTTTGTATACCTGGGCCAGTCTTAACTGGGTCTACTCCTCGGGTGAGCGTGCCGGCTACGTGCAAAAATTTTCGCTTAAAGGCTACCTGTGTAAAACCTGGGAAGGCGAGATTGTATTGGTCTCCATGCCAGGCACCCAAGCAGAAAAGTTTTTATTCACGGTTCAAGATGAGGCTGTGGCTAAAAAATTAAACGATTCAATGGGGCTAAGGGTAAAAATCCACTACCAAGAACACAAAGGCATTCCATCATCTTGCTTTGGCGAAACGGCTTATTTTGTTGATGATCTAATCGTGCTGGAAAAGTAAGCGCTCCGCATCGCCATGGCTGACGAAAAAAATTACATCACCCCACAAGGGCATGCCGCGCTTGAAGCCGAATTTCAGGCTCTGCTTAAAGTGGAAAGACCGGCCTTAGTCAAGGTGGTGTCATGGGCAGCCAGCAACGGCGACCGCAGTGAAAACGGCGATTACATTTACGGCAAACGGCGCTTAAGACAAATCGACAGCCGCTTGCGCTTTTTGATGCAGCGCATGGATGCCGCCGTCATCGTTGATCCGGCCACCCAACAAGGCTTAGAAAAAGTATTTTTTGGCGCGTGGGTGAGCTTGTACGCACTCAAAAACGACAGCGAACATCGCTACCGCATCGTCGGCAAGGATGAATTGCAGCCTTCTAAAGGCTACATTAGCTGGGTATCACCATTGGCCAAGGCCATGCTAGGCAAACAAGTAGGCGATGTCATCAAGGTCAGCACGCCAGCAGGAGAGGAAGAATACGAGATCGTCGATGTGAGCTACCAAGCAGCAGCAGAAGATAGCAGCAAACCCACTTAAATCATGAACAGATCCGTACTACACACCTGGGATGTATTTTGCAAAATTGTCGATAACCATGGGGACATTGGAGTGTGTTGGCGTTTATGCCAGCAATTGGCCCATGAACACGCATTAAAGGTGCGTCTATTCATAGACGACATGCCGGCCGCCGCACACATAGTACCGCAATTAAATCCCAAGCTAGCGCAACAAGACATCGCCGGAGTAACCCTATGCGCTTGGCCAAACGAGGCCATCATGCCTGCCGCTAACGTGCTAGAAACTTTTTCATGTGGCTTACCCCCAGCGTATCTGGAAAAAATGGTGGCGCAGCAATCGCATTGGATTAACCTAGATTACCTATCCGCCGAGGACTGGGTGGCCAACTTTCATGGGAAACCTTCCCCGCAAGCGCAACGCCCCATCACCAAACACTTTTTCTTTCCTGGCTTTGAAACAGACACCGGCGGCCTATTGCGCGAACGCGACCTTATCACTGAGCGCATCGCCTACAGCAAGGACCGTCAGGCGCAGCGCTATTTTTGGCAAAATGTGCTTGGTCAAACAGACCTAAGGCAGATACAAAACAGCCTTAAGATTTCATTGTTTTGCTACCCGCAAGCCAACGTCCCAGCCTTGCTAGCCGGCTTATATAGCTTGGATCAAGCCGTCACCCTGTTCTTTCCAGCCAGCCTGCTACACAGCGCAATCGACCTCTTCCCGGATTTTGAACGAGCAGCTGACTTGAGCTTGAGAAAACACAACATCACCGTGCAGCCTATAGCGTTTTTAAGCCAAGCCAATTACGATCGCTTGCTTTGGTCATGCGACTGCAATTTTGTGCGCGGGGAAGACAGTTGGGTGCGGGCCATATGGGCAGGCCAAGCCTTTATTTGGCAGCCCTACATACAAGAAGAAGGCCTGCATTTAAAGAAAATGCAGGCTTTTTTAGATCGCTACAGCAAGCAGGCCAACCCGCAATTAGCTTCCTTACTTAACGCCGCTCACTTTGCTTGGTCGGATGCCAAAACGCACGACAGCAAGATTTTTGCTGCGCTCATGCAATCCCTAAACATGGCTAAAGAACATGCGCAGGTCGAAGCCAGTAGGCTAGCCAAGCAGCCCGACTTGCTCAGCAAATTGCTGAGTTTTAATGAAAAATTAATAGAAAATAAGGTATAATTCGCGCCTTTGCTGCTTAGCACACGTTCTTTTTAAAGCCATTTTAAATGGCTTTTTCTAAACATAAGCTCAGCACTAACTATTTACTAACCCCTTATTTTGGCAGGGCAAATTTATGAAAACAGCACAAGAACTTCGCGCCGGTAATGTGATTATGGTCGGCAGTGACCCATTGGTCGTGGTTAAAGCCGAATACACCAAATCTGGTCGTAGCACGGCTGTAGTAAAAATGAAATTTAAAAACTTGTTAACCGACACACCTAGCGAAACCATTTACGGTGCCGGCGACAAATTTGAAGTCGTTATTTTAGAGAAAAAAGAAGCGACCTACTCTTACTTTGCCGATCCAAGCTACGTGTTCATGGATGCCGATTACAACCAATACGACGTGGATGCGGAATTCATGGAAGACGTGCTTCCCTTCCTAGAAGACGGCATGCCAGTGGACATCCGCTTTTACAACGAAAAAGCCATCTCAGTTGAGTTGCCAACCACCGTCATTCGTGAAATCACCTACACCGAACCAGCAGTTAAAGGCGACACCTCAGGTAAAGTGATGAAGCCGGCCAAATTGGCTTCAGGCTTTGAGTTGCCGGTGCCTCTATTCTGCGCACAAGGCGACAAGATTGAAATCGACACCCGTACCGGTGAATACAGAAACCGTGTTTTAAAATAAACACCGGCTTTATAAAGCCGTTGCAATAAAGATAAAAAGGGAGCAAATCGGCTCCCTTTTTTAATGCCTTTATCAGCCTAATCGCGTTATCATAACGCTAACTAAAACAGCACTTTGCTTGGTGATACAGCTTGGAGATAAAGCGACGTGAACGATAAACAATCCGTTGCCCTAGCGGCAGCACAACACGTTAAGAATGGAATGCTGGTTGGCTTAGGCACAGGCTCCACAGCCAACTATTTCATTGCCGAATTGGCTAGGCGCCAACGCGAAGAAGCATTAAAAATCACCACCGTGGCCAGCTCGGTAACCAGCGCCCTTTATGCCCAATCCTTGCAATTGCCTAGCATGGCCATTGAGCAATTAAGCAGCATAGACTTATACGTAGACGGTGCCGATGAATACACCTCCGACAGAGCTTTACTTAAAGGCCGCGGCAGTGATTTAGTTAAAGAAAAATTGCTAGCGCAAGCCGCCAAAACGTTTATCGCCGTGGCCGAAGCCAGCAAACGGGTAGATTACCTTGGGCAAAAGTTTGCCATTCCCATAGAGGTCATGCCCAATGCTTGGCAATTAGCCAAGCGTAGTCTGGAAGCCTTAGCTGGCATGGGCGACTTACGCCCTAACACCAACAAAGATGGGTTATGGGTTACCTCACACGGCAGTTTGGTATTGGACATGCAATTTCAAGGCAACCAAGATGCCGCCGCATTAAATCAAACCATTAATAATGTGCCTGGTGTCGTTGAACACGGGATTTTTTATGGCTTGTGTGACGCTTTATTAATTGCTGATAACGGCAAGGTTAGCGAGCATTGGGCTTAGGCAACCTTTTTAGCAAACCCCGCAACCTGGCTGTTTTATGCCTGCTGTTGGGTTTTGCCTTGCTGTTGTTTTACCTGCCGCGCAATGCCGTGGATTTTGCACCGCGCATCGATCCCAATAAAAAAGAATTGGTCTTTGTTACCCATAACGGCCCCACCACCTATTACTTAGGCAACGATAACCAACCGGCAGGCATAGAGTACGATTTAGCCCTCATGTTTGTTCGCGACTACTACCCAGACCATGAGATACGCTTTGTGTTAGCCAACAGCATCAGCGAAGTCATCCCCAGCTTATTAAAAAATAAGGCCCACATTGCAGCGGCCAACTTAACCGTTACGCCATTACGCAAGCACCAAGTGCAATTTGCTAGCCCCTACCAAGAAACGCAGCAGCAACTTATTTTTAATAATGAATTAAATAAAAAACCGCAAAATCTCGATGCGCTATTGGGTAAAAAAATCAGCGTGCCTAAAGGCACCAGCTACGCAGAACGCTTAACGCAATTGAAAAAAAGCCACCCTAGCCTGGAATGGGCAGAAGTGAATCAGACCAATACCGAATCGCTGCTAGAAGAGGTGGCGGACGGTTTATTGGATTACACCGTCGCCGACAGCCATTTAGCCGCCTTAATGCAAAACCATTACCCCAACCTAGACGTGGCCATGAACATCGGTCCTAGCGATCATATCGCATGGGCCATGTCAAAAAATGCCGACCCACGCTTGGTACGTAATGCCCAGGCATTTTTTGCCAAAATTAAAGCCGACGGCAGCTTGAGCAATTTATTGGACCGCTATTACGGCCACAATGAGCGGCTCAACACGCTCGATGTCAGCACCTTCCTCAAGGATTGCAACCGCTTGCTACCCAAATACCAAAGCTTATTTAAACAAGCGGAAAACATTACCGGCATAGACTGGCGCTTGTTGGCCGCATTGAGTTACAGAGAGTCGCATTGGGACACCTACAACACCTCGCCCACCAACGTGCGCGGCTTGATGATGCTAACCGAAGAAACCGCCGATTTAATGGGCGTAACCGACAGATTGGATCCCAAACAAAGCATCCCGGCTGGCGCTAAATACTTACTCAAGCTAATCGATACGGTGCCAGACAGGATACCCGAACCGGATCGCACCTACATGGCTTTAGCGGCCTACAACATAGGCTATGCCCACGTTGAAGACGCCAGGGTGTTGGCTGCGCGGCTAAAGCTTAACCCCGACAGTTGGGCAGACGTGAAAAAGACCTTGGTTTTATTAAAGCATCCGGAATACTACAACACGGTTAAATTCGGCTATGCCAGTGGCGGCGCGCCTGTGGTGTTTGTTGAATCGGTACGCAGCTACCAGCGCATATTGGAGCGCCAGCAACCTAAAAACGGCATCGATCTAAACCTGTTTAAGCTGGCCTTTGCCGCTTAAGAAAACAGTCAATTTAAGCCGCTTGAATCAGCGCTAGGTTATTCATGTAGGGGCGCAACACTTCGGGCACGGTCACGCTGCCATCGGCATTTTGGTAGTTTTCCAAGATTGCCACCAAGGTGCGACCCACCGCTAAACCAGAGCCGTTTAGGGTGTGCACCAATTCCGGTTTACCCGCCTCGTTTCTGAAGCGCGCTTGCAAACGGCGCGCTTGAAACGCTTCGCAATTCGATACCGAGGAAATTTCACGGTAAGTATTTTGTGCCGGCAACCACACTTCCAAATCGTAGGTTTTTGCTGCACCAAAGCCCATGTCACCCACGCACAAGGACACCACGCGATACGGTAGGCCTAAGTCTTGCAAGATGCGCTCGGCGTGCCCTACCATCTCTTCTAACGCCTCATAGCTTTTACTTGGATGGACTATCTGCACCATTTCAACTTTATCAAATTGATGCTGACGTATCATGCCTTTGGTATCACGTCCGTAGGAACCGGCCTCAGAACGGAAACACGGCGTGTGCGCAGTGAGTTTGATAGGCAAGGCTTCCAAGGCGACGATTTCATCGCGCACGGTATTGGTTAAGGTGACTTCCGATGTGGGAATCAAATACAGCTTGCTGTCGTTGTGATCTAGGCTGAATAAATCGGCCTCAAACTTAGGCAACTGACCGGTACCGATCAAGCTATCGGCATTCACCATATACGGCGTATAGCATTCTGTGTAGCCGTGCTGCTCAGTCTGGGTGTCGAGCATGAATTGCGCTAAAGCGCGGTGCAATTTTGCAATCGCACCACGCATAAAGGTAAAGCGCGCACCGGACAGTTTGATGCCGGTATCAAAATCCAAGCCCAGCGGCGTGCCAACATCGGTGTGGTCTTTAACTGCAAAATCGAATTGGCGCGGCACCCCGACTTTACGCACTTCGACGTTATCGGCTTCAGATAACCCAGCCGGTACGCTGCCGTGCGGCAAGTTAGGCACATTCAATAACAAGGCTTGCAACTGCGCTTGCAATTCAGTCAATTGTGCCTCATCGGCTTTTAACTGATCGCCCAAGCCAGCCACTTCGGCCATGATGGCGGACACGTCCTCGCCTTTGGCTTTGGCCATGCCAATTAATTTTGAGGCATTATTGCGTTTGGCTTGCAAGTCTTGGGTGCGGGTTTGCACGGTTTTGCGGGTTTGCTCTAAGGCCAAAAAACCGGCGGCATCAAAATCAAAGCCGCGTTTTTTTAAGGCGCTCACCACCCCATCTAAATCGTTGCGTAAAGCTTGTATGTCTAACATAGTCTGATCCTAAACCTGATACCCCTTGGCTCTAAGCGGCCAATTGAGCTATTTTTTTGCTTTTTTATCCAAGTCACGCAAATGCGCTAATTTTTCCGTAATTTTACCTTCTAAGCCGCGTGGCGTGGGGATATAAAATGGCGGTGGGGTTATTCCGTCGGGGAAATAATCCACCCCAGCGGCATAGGCTTCCGGTTCGTTGTGGGCATAACGGTAGGCCTTGCCGTAGTCCAAATCTTTCATGAGTTTGGTGGGCGCATTTCTTAGGTGCAAAGGCACGGGGCTGGAATCGCCATTGGCAACAAACGCCTTGGCTTGATTGTATGCTTGGTAAGCCGCATTACTTTTCGGCGCCACTGCCAAATAAATCACGGCGTTAGCCAACGCCAACTCCCCTTCAGGGGTGCCTAAGCGCTCAAAGATTTGGCAGGCTTCCAAGCACATGCTTTGTGCCCGTGGGTCGGCTAAACCGATGTCTTCTATGGCCATGCGCATTATGCGTCGCCCTAAATACAAGGGATCGGCACCGCCATCTAGCATGCGTAAAAACCAATACAAGGCGGCATCCGGATTGGAACCGCGTACCGATTTATGCAAGGCTGAAATCTGATCGTAGAATGCCTCGCCGCCCTTATCAAAACGACGCATCTTGCTGGCCATGGTGGTTTGCAAAAAGGCCAAATCGATGGCCGTTACCCCGGCACCGTCCGCCGCATCAAACAGGCCCTCTAGAAAGTTTAGCAAACGGCGGGCATCGCCGTCGGCATAGGAGATGATTTGCTCGCGCGCATCCGCACTCACGTCCACTTTGGCCGCCACCAAGGCTTGCGCCCTATCTAGCAAAATGCCTAACTCCTCATCGGACAAGGCGTTCAAAACAAACACTTGGGAGCGGCTTAATAGCGCGCTGTTGACTTCAAATGAAGGGTTCTCTGTGGTGGCGCCGATAAAGGTAATCAGGCCACTTTCCACATAGGGCAAAAAAGCATCTTGCTGGCCCTTGTTAAAGCGGTGCACCTCGTCAACAAACAAGATGGTTTTGCGGCCGGATTGTTGCAAGGTGTGCTCGGCCCGTTCCACGGCCTCACGGATGTCTTTAATGCCGGATAAAACCGCCGAAATAGGAATAAATTCGGCATCGGCGGTGTTGGCTATCAATCTAGCCAAGGTGGTTTTACCCACACCCGGCGGCCCCCACAATATCATGGAGGGCAGTTTACCGGATTGAAAAGCCAAGCGCAGTGGCTTGTTGGTTGCCAATAGATGCGATTGCCCGACAACCTCGTCTAGGGTAGTGGGTCGCAACTGTTCAGCCAGAGGTGCAACTGGGCTAGGGGCTGCAAACAAATCAACCGACATGGTGTGTTGTCACTTTATGCATGCTCCTATTGTAGCTTTGCTTTAAATACTGCATTCTCGCGCCCCGTCATCCTCGCCATCCAAACCGGTTGGCAACATAAAACTCACGCCTGGGTCTCGCGTTAGAATAACCGGCGGTAAATTGGGTGGCGCAAAGCCAAATTGCCCGGCCATTAAATCCACGTAACCCAGCTCATTCGTCACCACGATGGCGCCAACTATCACGGCTAAATACGCCCCTTCCGCCAGGCCATCGCAATCGTTCTTTTTATCCGGACGCGGTTCGCAAACGCGTAGGTCGTATTCCGTGCCGCGTATGCCTATGGTCGCCGTGTGCGTGTTGGCCTGATAGGCATCGCGCTTTCCGCGCTTACTGATTAAGCCAGTGATGGCGCGTAAGCCACCTTTCAGCGCGGAAAAAACAAAGCGATCCTGATCGGGCTGTTCTTGTTCAAAATGGTAGGCGTCAATTTTAATCTCTGTGTTTGATCGCAGCACCATTTGCCCACCATCGCTCATCAACACCCGCACGTAACCGTCGTCGGCCGTTATCAAGCTATCGCCCTGCTGCACGACCATGCCCTTCTTAGCGTCGACTAGACTGCCAATGGCTTTTTGCACACGCACTTTGCCCGTTAACTGGGTCAATTGCCCATCGGCCAGCGCGGGGCCAGTCAGCAACAAGGTCAGCAAGCCGGCCAGCAGGCATTTTTGCCAGATCAACAGCTACTTATCCCCCACCACATCGATGCCTTTAGGCACCTTAAAGACAAAGGCGCGCGGGTCCATTTTAGGATTGACTTTAACCTGACTAAAGACAATGCGGGTTTGATGGCCAAAGCTGTCCAGCATATCCATGGCTTGCAGGCTGTCGTCCTTAAAGCCCAATGAAATTTTACTAAAGCCGGCGTCGCCGTCTTTGGGCTGACTGCTCACCCAATCCAGCTTGTCCTTACGGTAGGCATTGACTAACTTAAAGCTGCTCTCTATGCCACGCTCGCCGGCCAATAAAGCCGCCGGACTGGTACCTAAGGCATTGCTTAAGGCGCGCACCGTGACTTGCGCTAACTCGGTGTCGTACAACCAAACTTGTTTGCCGTCACTGATGATTTGCTGCTCAAAAGGGCGGTCGTAATCCCAACGAAATTTATTCGGACGTTGCAATTGCATGTGACCGTAAACTTCCTGAATCTTATTGCCTTTTTTATCCGTCACCACTTGGTAAAAATCGGCTTGCATGGCTTGCGTGTCTTGGTAAAACTTAGTCAAGCTGCTGATGCCATCTGCCAGTCCAGTTAATGGCAACAGCATCAGACTTAGAAATAAGCTGGCGTTCAATTTATGCATGACTAAGAACTCAATTTAACTAGGGTAAGAAATCACCAGCCATTAGGCTTCGTGATGAGGTGCAATCACTTCGCGGTTGCCGTTGCTTTGCATGCTAGACACCAAGCCGGCGCGCTCCATGTCTTCAATCAAGCGAGCGGCACGGTTATAGCCTATGCGCAATTGACGCTGCACGCCGGAAATGCTGGCGCGACGGGTTTTGAGAACGATGGCCACGGCTTCGTCGTACAAGGGATCCACTTCGTTAGATCCAGCGCTGTCGCCAAAATCGGCCCCGCCTTCTTCCGCTTCATTGGTTAAAATGCCGTCCACGTAATTCGGTTCGCCTTGCGCTTTGAGGTAATTGACCACCTTATGCACCTCTTGATCGGAGACAAATGCACCATGGATACGCACTGGGTAACCGGTACCCGGTGGCATATAGAGCATGTCGCCTTGGCCAAGCAACGCTTCTGCGCCCATTTGATCTAGGATAGTGCGTGAATCGATTTTGCTGGAAACTTGGAATGAAATACGGGTAGGCACGTTGGCTTTAATTAAACCGGTGATCACGTCTACCGATGGACGTTGGGTTGCCAAGACCAAGTGTATGCCAGAGGCGCGGGCTTTTTGCGCCAAGCGTGCGATTAGCTCTTCCACTTTCTTACCCACCACCATCATCAAATCGGCCAGCTCATCAATCACCACGACGATTAGGGGCAATTCAGTTAAGGGCTCCGGCTCATCCGGGGTTAGGCTGAATGGGTGCGGAATTTTCTCACCGGCTTTTTCAGCATCGCGTATCTTTTGGTTGTAGCCGGCCAAGTTGCGCACACCCAACATGGACATCAATTTATAGCGCCGCTCCATTTCCGCCACACACCAATTTAAGGCGCTGCCGGCTTGACGCATGTCGGTCACCACCGGTGCCAACAAATGTGGAATGCCTTCGTAGACCGACAGCTCCAACATTTTTGGATCAATCAATATCAAGCGCACTTGGCTGGCATCGGCCTTGTATAACCAGCTCAAGATCAAGGCGTTAATCGCCACCGATTTACCTGAACCAGTGGTACCGGCCACCAAGACATGCGGCATTTTCGCTAAATCCGCTACCGCTGGATTGCCGGCAATGTCTTTACCCAGACAGATAGCCAAGGGCGACTTAACGTCCGCATAAGCTTGACTGCCCATGATTTCAGATAAGTAAACAATTTGCCGCTTAGGATTGGGTATCTCCAAACCCATGCAGGTTTTGCCGGGTATGGTTTCCACCACACGCACACTCACCACCGACAATGCCCGTGCTAAATCTTTAATCAGATTGGTAATTTGGCTGCCTTTTACCCCGGCTGCAGGCTCCAATTCAAAACGGGTAATCACCGGACCGGGTTGCGCGGTCAAGACTTTAACCTCTATGCCAAAGTCCATCAGCTTGCGCTCGATCAATCGCGAGGTGAAATCCAAGGTTTCAGCAGCGGGCAACTCGACGCTGCCAGTGGGCTCGTCCAATAAATGGATAGGTGGCAAGGCGGAATCGGGCAAGGCTTCAAATAAGGGTGCTTGTTTTTCTTTTTGCGCACGGGCGCTTTGGGCAATCTCCACCACCGGCGGCTCAATAAACACCGGCTCGCGGGTTTCTACCCGTTTGCGCTCGGTTTCAACGAATTCAGCACGCTCCAACTCCACCGCTTTACCGGCTTTGCGGTCTTGCCAGTCTTGCCATTTATACACAGACCATTCGTAGCTATTGATTAAGCCGGCACCGAATTTTTCGGTCAGCATGATCCAAGACCAGCCGGTAAATAAGCTAAAACCCACCACCAACATGGCCAACAGCATCATGGTGGAACCGGTGTAGCCAAATAAGCTGCGCAACAAGCCATCCACGGCCACGCCCAACATGCCACCGACCTCATCCGGCACAGACGCAGGCAAGCTAACTAAATGGCCTGCTTCCAAGGCGCTAGAAGCGGTCAACAATATGCCAAAGCCAATAAAATTAAACAGTAAAAAAGGTTTGTTGCTGCCCTCGACTGCTTCCAGTTTTAAATAGACCAACCACATGGCATAAAAGGCCAACACCGCCCACCACCATGCGGAAAAACCGAATAGGTACAACATCATGTCCGATACCCACGCACCGACATAACCACCGCCATTCTGCACGACGGTGTTTTCAGCCGCCATGTGTGACCAAGAGGGGTCTTCGCGCTGATACGTGGCCAATATGACCACTATGTAAAGGCCAACCAAGACCAAGCCTAACCACCACGCTTCTTTTACTAATTTGTTACTGATGGGAGGGGGAGCAGCGACTTCAACGGCGCGACGCGCATTCACTGGAGCGGATTTTTTTTTGAAAAACAAGATAGTAAAACCTTACAAATTAGTCGTTAATTTTAATTATAGCAGTATCAAAGTCGCTTAGTAGCTAATACAATATCTATCTATCATTAACTGCGTTTTACTGACTTTTTCAGGTGAATTTTCTTCGGTTTTTTCCCTCTATTGCAGCATTAACGCAAGCCACTTTTTTACACGCTATTAATTAAAGGTTTTAACCCATGGCAACACGTCACGCGAAATTACTCATTTTAGGTTCTGGCCCTGCCGGCTACTCCGCTGCTGTTTACGCAGCGCGTGCCAACCTCAATCCCGTTTTAATCACCGGCATCGCCCAAGGTGGACAACTGATGACCACCACCGAAGTGGACAATTGGCCTGCCGATGCCGATGGCGTGCAAGGCCCTGAATTGATGGCGCGCTTTCAAAAGCACGCCGAACGCTTCAATACGGAAATGGTGTTTGATCACATCCACACCACGCATCTAAATGAAAAACCCATACGCCTAGTCGGCGACAGTGGCGAATACACGTGCGATGCCTTAATCATTGCAACCGGCGCCTCAGCCAAATACCTGGGCCTGCCTAGCGAAGAAAAATTCAGCGGCAAAGGCGTGTCTGCCTGCGCCACCTGCGACGGCTTCTTTTACCGCAATCAACCGGTGGCAGTGATTGGCGGCGGCAACACGGCCGTCGAAGAAGCCTTGTATTTATCCAATATCGCTAGCAAGGTCACCTTGGTGCACAGGCGCGATAAATTTAAAGCCGAAGCCATCTTGATCGACAAATTACACGAGCGCGTGGCCGAAGGTAAAATCGAATTAGAAACCTACCAAACGCTTGACGAGGTATTGGGTGACGACAGCGGCGTAACCGGCATGCGTTTAAAAAACGTTAACGATGGCAGCACTAAGGACATTGCCTTAATGGGCGTGTTCATTGCCATCGGCCACAAACCCAACACCGATATTTTTGCTGGCCAACTGGACATGGAAGGCGGCTACATCGTCACGCAAATGGGACGCGCTGGCAATGCCACGGCCACAAGCGTGCCTGGCGTGTTTGCCGCTGGTGACGTGCAAGACCACATCTACCGCCAAGCCATCACCAGTGCAGGCAGCGGTTGCATGGCAGCCTTGGATGCAGAACGCTATTTAGACCACTTAAAGTAAGTGCCTATCGGCGATTTTAAGTATCGTCAATAAATCAAGTATACGGGTAGTGCAGTGGCGCAATCAGACGACGACTCAGCGGATTTATTTTCACTTGCGGTGCAAGACGTTAGGCCGCTGAGCGTTCCTGTGCGAGCCGTGCACCAGGTCAAAAAACCCAAGCCCATTCCTAAGCAATTTCTGCGCGACGAACAACAAGCGTTGGTGGACTCCCTGTCTGACCATTACATCCCTGCCTACGAATTGGAAACGGGAGAAGAGCTGCTGTATTTGCGCGATGGCCACACCCCCGACATCTTAAGAAAACTGCGTAAAGGCAAATGGGTGGTGCAAGCCCACGTTGATTTGCATGGCTTAATCAGTGACGAAGCCAGGTTATTGGTCTCTAACTTCATCAGCGATTGTAAAAAACGTGGCATACGCTGCGTGCGCATCGTGCATGGCAAGGGCTTGGGCTCGCGCAATCGCGAACCGGTACTCAAGCATAAATTGCGTGGTTGGTTGATGCAAAAAGACGAGGTGATCGCCTACGCGGAAGCCAAAAAACAAGACGGTGGCAGCGGCGCCGTGATTGTCCTACTCAAAGCCTAAGGCCTTATTCCCCTAAGAAACCACCGCTTTGGTGGGCCCACAAACTGGCATACAAACCCTTATTGGCCAGCAAGCTGCGGTGCGTGCCCTCCTCGACTATGCGGCCTTGATCCAACACAATCAACCTATCCATAGCGGCGATGGTGGACAAACGATGGGCAATGGCCACCACGGTTTTTCCTTGCATGAGGCTATACAAGCTGGCTTGTATAGCCTGCTCCACTTCTGAATCCAAGGCGCTGGTGGCTTCATCTAGCAACAATATGGGTGCGTCTTTAAGCATCACGCGGGCAATGGCAATACGCTGACGCTGGCCACCGGACAACTTCACACCGCGCTCACCGACGTGCGCATCGTAAGCTTTGCGCCCCTTGGCATCAACCAAACCCATAATAAAGTCGTGCGCTTCAGCGCGCTTGGCCGCCATCAGCATGTCGGCTTCGGTGGCATTGGGCCTGCCGTATAAAATGTTGTCGCGCACGCTGCGATGCAGCAAGGAAGTGTCTTGCGTGACCATGCCTATTTGGCTGCGCAAGCTGTTTTGCGTGACCTGTTTAATGTCTTGGTCGTCAATTAAAATGCGGCCATGCTCCACGTCATAAAACCGCAGCAATAAATTCACCACGGTGGATTTGCCCGCTCCGGAACGCCCCACCAAACCAACTTTCTCGCCGGGCCGGATGTTGACATTTAAGCCCTGCAGCACCGGCTTAGGGCCACCATACGAAAAATCCAAGTTTTCTAAATCAATGCGACCGGCACTGACACGCAAATCTTGCGCACCCTCGCTGTCGCTAATCTGCTGGCTAATCGATAAGGTGTTAACGCCGTCTTGCGCGGTGCCAATCTGCTCATACAAGCTGGTCATCTCCCACATCACCCAATGCGAAATACCGTTCAAACGCAATGCCATGGCGGTGACTGCCGCCACCCCACCAACGCTTACTTCGCCGCGTGTCCAAAGCAACAAGGCCACGCCACTGGTGGCAATGATTAACAGCATATTGAGCACGTGGTTCATCAATTCCACACCAGACACATAGCGCATTTGCGCGTGCACGGTGTGCAAAAATTCCTGCATGGCCGATTTCGCGTAAGCGGCCTCACGACCAGCATGGGAGAACAATTTAACCGTACTGATATTGGTGTAGGCGTCGGTAATGCGCCCGCTCATTAGGGAGCGTGCATCGGCTTGCGTTTGCGACACCTTGGCCAAGCGCGGCACAAAATAACTTAAGGAGCCCAAGTAACACACCGCCCACACTAAAAATGGCAACATCACCGTGCTATTAAAATGGCCGACGACTGCCACCATGGTGACAAAGTAAATGGTCACGAAGACCAAGATATCGGCCACGATAAAACAAATGTCACGCACCGCCAATGCGGTTTGCATGACTTTTGCCGACACCCGACCGGCAAATTCGTCTTGGTAAAAATGCATGCTCTGACTGAGCATCAACCTATGGAAATGCCAACGCAAGCGCATGGGGAAGTTGCCGGCTAAGGTTTGATGCTTAATCAAGGTTTGCATGGCTATCAGCAAAGGGCTAAGCAACAACAGAGTGAGCAAGAGTAAAAGGTGTTCGTGCTGGGTGCTCCAGAAGCTCTCAGGCGAACTCTTCCCCAGCCAATCCACCACTTTGCCCATGGCCGCAAACAACAAGGCCTCAAAGCCACCTATTAGCGCGGTAAACAAGGTCATGCCCAATATAAACAGCCGCGAGCCACTGGTGGAGGCCCAGACAAACGGCCACAGCGCTTTGGGCGGCGAGCCTATTTCTTTATCAGGAAACGGATTTAATAGTTTTTCGAACCAAGCGAGCATGCTGAGGTGACTTAACTTAATGCGAACGGGTAAATAAGGTGGGGGAACTTAATCAGCAAGCTTAAGCTAGCGCGATCAAGCATACCGCTTCCGCGGCGATGCCTTCACCGCGACCGGTAAAGCCTAGCTTCTCCGTGGTGGTGGCTTTAACATTGATCGCATCCAAGCTAACCTGGCAGTCTGCGGCTATCAAGGCGCGCATTTGCGCAGTATGCGGCGACAACTTAGGCAGCTCGCAAATCACCGTGCTGTCTATGTTCACCACCTTATAGCCACGCTCATGCAGCAAGGCCACCACGTGGCGTAGCAATTGCCTGGAATCGATGCCCTTAAAGCGCGTATCGGTAGGCGGAAAGTGCTGACCGATGTCGCCCAAGGCAGCGGCACCCAACAAGGCATCGCATATGGCATGCAGTAACACATCGGCATCGGAATGCCCATCCAACCCTTTGGCATAAGGCACGTTCACCCCGCCTATGATGCAGGGGCGCCCTACCACCAAGGCATGCACATCAAAACCGTGTCCTATACGCATCGTTTTATCCTCAATTGGCCGTTTATGGTTTGCTATTTAATAACGCACTGAGCACCGCTAAATCCTGCGGGTAGGTTACCTTAAGGTTACGCAATTCGCCGTTTACCAGCTTGGGCTTTAAGCCCATGGCCTCAATCGCTTCCGCCTCATCGGTGGCGGCACCTTTAAAATTCGTTAAGGCGGTTTTAAGCGTGCCGTACCGAAACATTTGCGGGGTTTGTGCTTGCCATAGATCCGTGCGAGGCAGCGTGGCAGCCACGCATTGTTCGCTATCGGCACGCTTTAAGGTGTCTGCTAAGGGCAACGCCAACAAGCCGCCCACGGCGTCGTTTTCTAAGCTGTTAATCAACTGACTCAGCAAGACATTGCTCAAGCCTGGTCTAGCCGCATCGTGCACCAAGATCCAATCGTCTTCATCGGCTTGGCAGGCAATCGCATGCAGACCGTTGAGCACGCTCATGGCACGGGTTTCACCACCGCAATGGTGCACTTGCGCTTTGTTGCTTAAATTCAAATAGGTGCTGCGCCAATGCGTGTCACCTTCACTCAAAACGATGTGTATGCTGCTAATTTTAGTGGCTTGATCAAACACCTTAATCACGTGCTGAATAAGCGACTTGCCGTTTAAGCGCAAGTATTGCTTAGGCGCTTCCGCGCCCATGCGACTGCCGCTACCGGCAGCGGGGATGATGACGTGAAAACGCGGCATCGTTTAATTAAAGACCAGACGAGACATGGCTGAATTTTAACATAGGCCAGTGGCTAATTTAGCGCGTAAATGGCCGGCAAATTGCGCCACCAGCCATAGGCATCCATGCCGCAACCAAAGACGTAGCGATTGGGCACCGTTAGCCCAACAAAATCAGCCTGCATGGGCTTGGCATGCGGCAAGCTCTTTTCCACCAAGACCGCCGTCAACACGGCTTTAGCCCCTAAGGCCAAGCAGCGTTCTTTAATGGCCAATAAGGTAATGCCTTCGTCCAAGATGTCGTCCAACAGCAAGACCGTGCGCCCGCTTAAATCCATTTTAGCTTGAGCCTGCCAGCTTAATTCAGTGCCAGCGGTGTTGTTTTGATAACGGCTGGCGTGCACGTAGTCTAAGTGCAAGGGAAAGCCCAAACGCCCTAACAATTGCCCTGAGAAAAATAAGCCACCGGTCATGACGCACATCACCACCGGTTCGGCCTCCGCCAAGGCAGCCGTAAGCTCCTGTGCGATACGAGCAATGGCCGCATCGACGGCATCGGCACTGTGTATGCAGTCGGCTTGGGCTAATAAGGCAGTTGGGGAGTGGGGAGTGGTCATCAGAAGTCGTTATTGGTTACGCATGAAATCGGCCACGCCATAGAGTTGCTCGGCCAATTTGGTCATTAAGGCATCGTCCATACCCTGCAGGTGCATGGCCCGTATCATGCAATACATCCATTGATCGCGGGCCGATTCATCGATAGCAAAGGGCAAATGGCGTTTACGCAACACGGGGTGGCCGTAGCGCTCTATGTAGAGTTGCGGCCCACCGGTCCAACCGACCAAAAACATAAACAATTTCTCACGCGCTGAGGTTAAATCCGCGCTGTGCATAGCACGTATCGGCGCTGCTTTAGGATCGGTGTCCATGACATCATAAAACGCTTCCACCAAGGCGCGGATTTTGATGGCCCCATCCATCTCGCCACCTAGCAACTCGAAAAATGTGGCTTTCGCGCTACCCGCTTCTTGTGTCTCATTTACCATACTTGGCGTTTCTTTAAATTGGTTTATTCAGGATAGGCTGGGCGCGAATGGCAACGACAAAAAGGCAGCCATAGCACTCCGCCATCAGACTTAAGCCGCTACCGGCTTCACCAAGCTAGCCGACAATTTAGCGCGCTCGCGCGCTTCGGCAACATCCCGCCCAGTAGCTAAAGCCACGCCCATGCGGCGCTTGACAAAGGATTCCGGCTTGCCAAACAAGCGCAAATCGCTATTGGGCACAGCCAAGGCAGCATCCACGCCGGAAAACAGCAAATTCTTGCTGGCATGGCCGCCGTAAATCACGGCACTGGCACCCGGATTGCTTAAGCTGACGTCCACTGGCAAGCCTAGAATAGCCCTTGCATGCAGATCAAATTCACTGAAGCGTTGGCTGCACATGGTCACCATGCCGGTATCGTGCGGACGCGGGCTCACTTCACTGAACCAAACGCTGTCGCCCTTAATAAACAACTCCACGCCAAATAAACCCAAGCCACCTAGGCTATCGGTGACGGCTTTAGCGATGCGTTTGGATTCCGCCAAGGCACCCGCCGTCATGGCTTGCGGTTGCCAGCTTTCCACGTAATCGCCCTTCTCTTGCACGTGGCCTATGGGTTCACAGAAATAGGTAGCGATCTCGCCTGCAGCATTTTTAGCACGCACGGTCAGCAAGGTGATTTCGTAATCGAAGGCAATCTGCCCTTCCACGATCACCACGCCTTGGTTAACGCGACCGCCGCTAGCAGCATAGTCCCAAGCGGTTTTTACTTCCGAGGCTTGGGTAATACGGGATTGGCCTTTGCCGGAAGACGACATGGTGGGTTTAATAAAACACGGGTAGCCTATGCCCGCATCGATCGCGGCCTGCAATTCGGCCTCGCTGTGGGCAAAGGCATAAGGCGAGGTCGGCAAGCCCAATTCTTCGGCAGCCAAACGGCGTATGCCCTCGCGGTTCATGGTCAGTTGCACGGCTTTAACAGTAGGAATCACGGTGGCCATGCCGGCCGCCTCTATGTCGGCCAAGGTGGCGGTATTGAGCGCCTCGATTTCCGGCACAATAAGGTGCGGTTTTTCTTTGGCGATCAAGGCACGCAGCGCGGCATCGTCAGTCATGTCTATGGTGTAGGCACGGTGCGCCACTTGTTGGCCGGGGGCATTTTCGTAACGATCAACGGCAATCACTTCCACCCCTAATCGTTGCAAGGCAATGACGACTTCCTTACCAAGCTCGCCGCTACCAAGCAGCATGACGCGGGTGGCATTAGGGCTTAATGGGGTACCAATTTGCATGGGATGCTTTCGATTTTGAATTGATGCCATCATACCACGCGCCGATGGTGCCGTCATTGCTGATCAGCCTAGCGGTTAGGTAGAATCGGTCTGTAGGCGACCCCAAACTACTCGGATATTTTAGCGCTGATTTGGTATTTATCCATGCGGTAGCGCATGGTCATGCGTGTGATGCCTAGCTTGCGCGCGGCTTCGGAAACATTGTTGCGACTGTCTGATAGCACCTTGAGTAAGATGGCTTTTTCGGTTTCGTACAAAGTCGCATGCCCCGCCACCTGCGCTAAGGCCTCACTGTTAGATGGCCCGCCCACCACTAAATCAGCGCTGCTAATTAGGCTATTCTGGCAAAGCAACATGGCACGACTGACTTGGTGCTTGAGTTCACGCACGTTACCCGGCCAAGCATAATCACTCAATGTCGCAATGGCATCGGCAGAAAAAGTAGGCGCAGCCAAGCCATAGCGTTTTGCGGTTTGATTGGCAAAGTGCCGTGCTAACAACAAGGCATCGCCAGCGCGCTCACGTAAGGGCGGCATGCTGATGCTCATGACATTCAAACGGTAATAC
Source organism: Pseudomonadota bacterium (assembly GCA_041172285.1). Classification (GTDB taxonomy): domain Bacteria; phylum Pseudomonadota; class Gammaproteobacteria; order Burkholderiales; family Methylophilaceae; genus Methylotenera. The sequence continues at coordinate 963 of JBEDKJ010000038.1, read as the reverse complement.
AAATCTTGCCTAAAGTGCCCTTGCAAAGACATCTCGTGCAAATCACGGTTGGTGGCGGCGATGAATCGCGCTGGCACTGGGCGTTCCTTGGTTGAACCCAAACGTCGAACCATACGGCGCTCTAGCACATTCAGCAACTTGGCTTGCAGGCTTAAAGGCAGCTCACCGATTTCATCCAAAAATAAGGTGCCCTCTTCGGCCGCCTCGATTAAGCCAGGTCGACTCGAAACAGCGCCAGTAAAGGCACCCTTCTCGTGACCAAACAACTCGCTTTCCATGAGCTCGGCCGGCAAAGAAGCACAATCGATGTGCACAAAAGGCTTGTCTTTATTTGGGCAAGACGCATGCAACAAGCGAGCGGCCACGTCTTTACCGGTGCCTGTTTCGCCACTGATTAATACCGTGGGCGGCACCACGTCATCGGCCACAAATTGGGCAATGCGTTTAATCTGGCCCTTGATGTTTTCCATGGCCAGGCTTTCACCCAGCATTTCCACGCCTTCCACCGCATGCGCATTGCGTTGGCGTGAATAATCCAAACTGTTGCTCTGCACGGTAGCGGCTTCCACCTTTTGCACAGACAGCAACAATTCTTCTAAGTCTATGGGTTTTTTTAGGTAGTCCACGGCACCCTGCTTGATGGCGTGCACCGCATCGCTGATCTCGCCAAAAGCCGTCATCACGATCACGGCGGCATTTTTAGCAATCAGCTCGGCCAATATCTCTAGGCCGTTGCCATCGGGCAAACGCATGTCCAACAGCACCAAATCGGCAGCAAACTGCTTGGCGATGGCGCGGGCATCTTGCAGGCTTTCCACGTGCTCGCACTCGTACCCAGCGGTTTGCAATTTGCGCATGACCGCCCGTGCAAACAACACCTCGTCTTCCACAATCAAGACTTTGGCGGCTTGCTTAAGGGCGTTGGCTTTGCCTAATGGGGTCTGGGCTAATTGCAATGCGGTT
>JBEDKJ010000037.1:0-3122 GCA_041172285.1 Pseudomonadota bacterium | reverse complement strand
CCTGAAGCCTCAAGAATAGCCTGTACAGCCGATTCCTGATTAAGCTTAACGGCGGCCCGCAATTGGTCAAGATTGAAGTTGTCCAACAAAATGCTGCGGGCGCCAGCTTGCAAGGCCTGCGCTAGTTGGCTTAAGTTTTCAACTTCTATTTGTATGTTTTTATTGCTGTTTAAAGCCAGGGCCTGCTTAAGGATAGCGGCTATGCTGCCGGCCGCCGCTATGTGATTTTCTTTGATTAATATGCCGTCGTACAAGGCTAAGCGCTGATTTTTTCCGCCGCCAACGGTGACAGCGTATTTTTGCGCCCACCTTAAATTTGGTATGGTTTTGCGCGTGTCTAAAATTTGACTGTTGGTGCCGGCTATGGCTTTTACGTATTGACGGGTTTGGGTGGCGGTGGCCGATAACGTTTGCAAAAAATTCAGCGCGCAACGCTCAGCCGTTAAAATGGATCTGGCTAGACCAGATATTTCGCATAAAACCTGTTCCGCCTTAACTTCAGCCCCTTCCTCTACTAGCCAATCGATTTTTACATTAGGGTCTATTTCAGAAAAGCAGGCGTTGACCCAGGCTATACCGCAAATGACCGCTGTTTCACGCGCAATAATGCTGGCTTTGGCGGTTTGCACTGACGGCACAAGTTGTGCCGTTAAATCCCCTGAGCCTACATCTTCTGCAATGGCGGATTGCACTTGTTGCTTAATGGATGCCATCAGCTCGTTGCTTGGCATATATGGGTGACTTGAGTAGGCAATCATGGTTTTCTGGGTGTTTCTTCAATGATTGAGCAAACCAAATATTGACTTAGTTAGCTCGGCTTTATAAAAGGGTGGCGCTGCTTGCATTATAATGCCTGACAAGACAATTTTTATACTACAGGCCAAGCAACTGCATGAAACTCTTGTATACCATTAATAGCCCTTATGCCCGCAAGGTACGTATCGTTGCCATAGAAAAAGGCTTATCGCTGGACATGCAACAGGTCGTGTTAGCTGACCCGGATTGCCCTGTTAAACAATACAACCCATTGGCTAAAGTACCAGTGTTAATTCTTCATGATGGCAGCAGTCTCTACGACTCCAGAGTGATTGTTGAGTATTTGGACGATTGCTCGGCTTCGAATAAATTGATTCCGCAAGCCGCCTTGGCAAAAATAAGCGTGCGTCGCTGGGAGGCATTGGCCGATGGGGTATGCGATGCGGCCGTCGCCATCATGCTGGAACAGCGCAAAGCCGAAGCAGCACAAGATGCGGCGTGGATGACCAAGCAGATGGGTAAAGTCAGCCGCGGCTTAACCGTGTTGAACGACGACTTGGCTAATCGAAACTGGTGTGTAGAGGATACATTCAGCTTGGCAGACGTTGCCGTGGGTTGCATGCTGGCTTATGTCGCCATGCGGTTTGCTAAGCAAATCGACCTCGCCGCGCACTACCCCAATTTACATCGCTTGCATCTGCGCTTGCAAGCACGCCCGTCTTTTGCCGGCAGTGAGCCCAGTCCGTATTAGTCGACCCTATGCAGGCATGGCGCCGGTAATGATGCCGCCGCCGAGGCAGACATTGCTCTCATAAACCACAGCCGATTGCCCTGGGGTGACGGCCCATTGTTTTTGCCCAAATTTGATTTCCACTTCGTCCGCGCTTAAGCGCTCTATCTCGCAAGGCGCATCGGCTTGACGGTAGCGGGTTTTGGCGCCGTATACCCAGTTCCGTTCTGGCGCTTCCGGGTCTATCCAGCTTAATTGCTTGGCAAGCAAGCCGTCGCTTAGTAATAAAGGGTGGTCATGCCCTTGAACGACGGTTAATACGTTGTTTTCCATGTCTTTGCCAGCGACAAACCACGGCTCGCCGTTGCTATCGCGACTGCCACCTATTTTTAAGCCTTGGCGTTGGCCTAAGGTGTAATACATGAGCCCGTCGTGGCGCCCGACCAGTTTGCCTTCGGCGGTTTTGATGTCGCCTGGTTGGCGCGGTAAATATTGGCTAAGAAAAGCTTGGAAAGGCCGTTCGCCTATAAAGCAAATGCCGGTGGAATCTTTTTTGTCGGCGTTAATTAAACCTGCCTGACGGGCCATTTCCCGCACTTCGCGTTTTAGCAAAGCGCCCAGTGGGAACAAGGTCTTGCTGAGTTGGGCTTGATTGAGTCGGTATAAAAAATAACTTTGGTCTTTGCTGCCGTCATCGGCTTTTAATAATTGAAATAAGCCTGGTTTAAGGGGATTTTCTCTTACTTTTGCGTAGTGGCCGGTGGCAATTAAATCGGCACCCAAACCCATGGCGTGGTCTAAAAACGCTTTAAATTTTATTTCTGCGTTACATAAAATATCTGGATTGGGCGTGCGTCCCGCTTGGTACTCGCTTAAAAAATTAGCGAACACGCGGTCTTTATACTCGGTACTGAAGTTAACTGCCTCGATGTCTATGCCAATTTTATCGGCAACGGCAACGGCATCAAGCAGGTCTTGCTTGCTGGAGCAGTATTCATCGGTGTCGTCGTCTTCCCAGTTTTTCATGAACAGACCGGTCACTTCATAACCCTGCTGTTTTAGCAGCAAGGCCGTTACCGATGAGTCGACACCACCAGACAGACCCACTACTACTTTTTTCTTTTGTTGTTTATTTAAATTCATCTTGTGTCTTTAGCTGTTGTTAAGTGCTTAGCTTGTTGCTAGCACTTATAAATGCGTGATTGCATCCAGTGGGTAGCGTTTGCCAGCCAAATAATCTTCCACGCATTTTAAAACTTGCGGACTGCGCATCAGCATGGCTTGTTCGCGCATTTCTTCTACCGTCATCCATACGCTGCGAACGATGCCTTCATCCAGCGCCAGAGTGGGTTGATGGTGGCTGACACGCCCTATGTAAGCGAAACGCAAATAGGTGGTGTCGTTGTGTTCGTGTTTCCAATGGTAAATGCCAAGTAGGGCCTCAGGCTGAAAGGTGTAGGCGGTTTCTTCCATGGTTTCTCGAACCACCGCGGCCAGCAAGCTTTCGTTGTCTTCTAAGTGCCCAGCGGGTTGGTTGTAACGATTGCCGCGATCGGTTTCTTCCTCGACCAGTAAAAATCTACCTTGATCTTCTACAATTGCCGCGACCGTGGCATGGGGCATCCATTGCATAATA
>JBEDKJ010000036.1:0-28658 GCA_041172285.1 Pseudomonadota bacterium | reverse complement strand
TTAATTTTGCCAAATAGCCCGGCCGCCAATAACACCAACATTGGGCGTAAGCGTTTCCCGCCACTGTTAATAATGTAGTGCGAGACTTGGTTGACCAGCGTTACCTCGGAATGCAGTGCATGCTCAATCACGCCATACACCGCCTCGATGTCGCTTGCTATGCAAGCTTGTATGGAAGCTAGGGCGGGATTTTTTGTGCGATTTGGCTGGGCGGTAGTCATGCTTTTATTAAGGTGTGTAGGCTTGTAAATTAAGCCGGCATTTTAACACAGGCCTAATTGGTTTTATGCCTGCGCTAAGAACTTATCGATTAAAATAGGCGGCGCAAAAAGGCGCCGAATCTTTTTTAGATTAGCTAGCGATTAGGATTTGCTTTGCTGCATTATTTGCGTATAATGCCGAGTTCTTCAGAAAGCGTAATTTAAGGCTCAATCATGTATGCAGTAATTAAAACTGGTGGTAAACAATATCGCGTCAATGCAGGCGAGCGATTAAAAGTTGAAAAATTAGAAGTTGAAGTTGGCGGTACGGTTACGCTGGATCAAATTTTAATGGTTTCAGACGGCACGACAACAACCATAGGTTCACCTATTATTAATGGTGCAACGGTTACAGCTACAGTGCTTGCGCACGGTCGTGGTGACAAGGTGATGATTTTTAAATTCCGTCGCCGTAAACATTATCGTAAAACACAAGGCCACCGCCAAAGTTTTACAGAGATTCAAATTGGTGAAATTTTAGCTGCAGGCCAAGCCGCTGCTAAACCAGCCAAAGCTAAAGCGGCTAAAGCAGCCGCATAATTGACGCAATCAATAAGACTTAAGGATTAATCATGGCACACAAAAAAGCAGGCGGTAGTTCACGTAACGGTCGCGATTCTCACTCCCAACGACTAGGTGTTAAAGCCTTCGGTGAAACAGTTGTGACAGCAGGCAGCATCATCGTGCGTCAGCGCGGTACAAAAATGCACGCCGGTGAAAACGTGGGCATGGGTAAAGACCATACTTTGTACGCTAAAGCGGCAGGTAAAGTGTCTTTTGCAGTTAAAGGCGCATTAAAACGCCACACTGTAAGCATTATTGTTGCTGCTTAAGTTAAAGTAACAATGGTCAAAGCCTCATCGTTTGATGGGGCTTTTTTATTTGGTAAACTGTGGTTATGAAATTTATAGACGAAGCGACGATTAAAATATACGCCGGCGATGGCGGCAACGGCGTCGCAACTTTCCGTAGGGAAAAGTACGAGCCGCTTGGTGGCCCCAGTGGCGGGGACGGCGGTCGTGGTGGATCCATCTACATGGAAGCCGACCGCAACATCAATACCCTAGTCGATTACCGCTATTCGCGTGTGTTTCGTGCCCAGCGCGGTGAAAACGGTCGCAGTGCCGAGTGTTACGGTGCCAAGGGCGAAGAGATGCTCTTACGCGTGCCAGTTGGCACGGTCATCTCCGACAAAGCCAGTGGGCAAATGCTAGTGGACTTAAGCGCACACGGACAACGTGCGCAAATGGCCGCAGGCGGCAAGGGTGGTTTGGGCAACGTGCATTTTAAATCCAGCTTAAACCGCGCCCCTCGCCAATGCACAAAGGGCGAGCCCGGCGAAGAAATAGAACTCTATTTAGAATTGAAAGTGCTGGCCGATGTGGGTTTGTTAGGCATGCCCAATGCCGGTAAGTCCACTTATATACGGTCGGTGTCGGCCGCTAAACCCAAGGTGGCCGATTACCCATTCACTACCTTGCACCCTAATTTGGGGGTGGTACGGGTCGATACCGAGCGCAGTTTTGTGATTGCTGACATTCCCGGCATCATAGAGGGCGCCGCCGAAGGCGCGGGCCTAGGCCATCAATTTTTGCGGCATTTGCAACGCACCTCCTTGCTGCTGCATTTGGTTGACATAGCCCCGTTTGATCAGGCGGTGGACCCTGTGCATGAAGCCAAGGCCATAGTCGAAGAACTAAGGAAATACGACCAAGCCTTGTATGAAAAGCCACGTTGGTTGGTGCTTAATAAATTGGACATGGTGCAAGATGCCGATCAGGTGGTGAAGAAATTTGTTAAAGATTACGGTTGGAAAGGCCCGGTGTTTGCTATTTCCGCCATCAGCGGCGCCGGTTGCAAGGAATTAACCTACGCTATCATGGCGCACATAGACGAAGCCAAACGCGCGGCATTGGAAGCGGACGCGACGGCAGGTGAATTTAAAGAAACCGGCCTGATTAATGAAGCTATGGCCACGAATAAGGTGACGGTAAAAGACCAATAACATGACGACGCTGGAATTAAAATCGCTGCTAGTGGATGCCAAGGTGATCGTGGTTAAGGTCGGATCCAGCCTGGTCACTAACGATGGCAATGGCCTGGATAAATTGGCGATTGCCGCCTGGGCGACGCAAATAGCCAATCTGGTGGCGCAAGGCAAGCAAGTCATCTTGGTTTCCAGTGGCGCCGTGGCAGAAGGCATGCAGCGTTTGGGTTGGAAAAAACGCCCAACCGGCGTCAATGAATTGCAAGCCGCGGCAGCGGTGGGGCAAATGGGTTTGGTGCAAATGTACGAATCCTGTTTTAGTCAGCACCAATTGCACACCGCGCAATTGCTCTTAACCCACGACGATTTAGCCGACAGAAAGCGCTACCTAAATGCGCGCAGCACCTTGCGCACCTTGTTGGATTTGAAAGTCATCCCCATCATCAATGAAAACGACACCGTGGTTACCGATGAGATTCGTTTTGGTGATAACGATACTTTGGGATCCTTGGTGGCCAATTTAATAGAAGCCGATGCCTTGGTCATTTTGACCGATCAACGTGGCTTGTATTCCGCGGATCCTAGGCAAGATAAACAGGCGCGCTTTATCGATCATGCGCTAGCTGGGGATGCGGCATTGGAAAAAATGGCCGGCGGGGCTGGCAGCAGCGTCGGTACCGGCGGGATGCTAACTAAAGTGTTGGCAGCCAAACGTGCCTCACGCAGTGGTGCTCACACGATTATTGCATCCGGTCGCGAGGCCGACGTGCTGGTGCGCCTGGCTGCAGGCGAGCGCATAGGCACGCACTTGCAAACCACGGAGATGAAAACCACCGCCCGAAAACAGTGGTTAGCCGATCATCTGCAGTTGCGCGGTAAATTAAGCTTGGATGCCGGCGCCATTAAGGTGCTGAAATTAGAAGGTAAAAGCCTCTTGGCGATTGGTGTCACCGCGGTAGAAGGGCATTTTGAGCGCGGTGAAGTGGTGGCTTGTTGCGATGCCGACGGCCATGAAATTGCCCGTGGTTTGGTCAACTATTCGTCGGCTGAAGCCTTGCGCATCATGCGCCAACCCAGTGCCGACATCGAAAAAATACTAGGTTACGTGGAGGCTGCCGAGCTCATCCATAGGGATAATTTAGTGTTAATGTAATTTTTTGGCTGGCCGCATGCCGTTTAATTTAGTGCGGTTAAAAAGAAGGAAAAACAATGAAAAAACAAGCATTAGTCGCCATCATTATGGGATCCGATAGCGATTGGCCTATTATGAAAGCCGCTGCGCAAATGTTGGCTGATTTGGATATCGCCTACACCGCGCAAGTGGTTTCTGCCCATCGCACGCCGGATTTAATGTTTAGCTTTGCTGAAACGGCGGCCAAAAAAGGCTACCAAGTGATTATTGCAGGTGCCGGCGGCGCAGCCCATTTGCCTGGCATGGTAGCGGCTAAAACCACCTTGCCGGTGTTGGGTGTGCCGGTGCCGTCCAAGCATCTGCAAGGTCAAGATTCCTTGTTGTCCATCGTGCAAATGCCTAAAGGCATCCCGGTTGCCACGTTTGCCATAGGCGAAGCCGGTGCCGCCAATGCCGGTTTGTTTGCGGCTTCAATTTTAGCTAACCAAGATGCCGCATTGGCGCAAAAGTTAGCCGATTTTAGGGCCAAACAAAGCGACAAAGTGCAGCTCATGGTATTGAGCGATCAACCGCAATAGCCCGGCCCCCTTACTAGACTTTTATAGTATTACACCATGAACGAAAAAACTTCAGCGCAAGACACCGTTATTCTGCCACCGGCCATGTTGGGCATGCTAGGCGGCGGCCAATTAGGCCGTTTCTTTGTCATCGCCGCCCACGAGATGGGTTATAAAGTGACCGTGCTTGATCCAGACAGCAATAGCCCTGCTGGAAAGATTGCCGATGTGCACCTATGCGCGGCTTTCGATGACCAAGCGGCTTTATTGCAAATGGCTAACAGTTGCGCCGCCATCACCACTGAGTTTGAAAATGTGCCAGCGGATTCGCTGTCCTTATTAGCCGACATCAAGCCAGTGCGCCCCAGTGCACATAGCGTGGCGATTGCACAGCACCGCGTCAGCGAAAAGAATTTTCTCAAGCAATCCGGCTTGCCGGTTGCACCTTTTGTTGTTATTAATCAGGCCGAAGACCTACCGGCCGACAGTGAGGCGATTTACCCGGCCATCTTGAAAGTGGCGCGTTTTGGCTACGATGGCAAAGGCCAAGCGCGGGTCAGCAACCGACAAGAAGCCTTGACCGCGTTTAAAGCGTTTGAGCATGAAGAGTGCGTGTTAGAAAAAATGCTTAAATTAGATTACGAGGTATCGGTAGTCTTGGCGCGCGATGCGCAAGGTAACGTGGCCAGCTTTCCCACCGCAGAAAATAGCCATTTAAACGGCATATTGGATGTGTCTATTGCACCGGCACGTGGCAGCGACGCCATCAGTCACCAAGCGCAAAAGTTAGCCATCATGGTGGCGGAGAAGCTCGACTACACCGGGGTATTGGGGGTAGAGTTTTTTGTTTGTGACGGCGAGTTATTGGTCAACGAGATGGCGCCACGCCCACACAATTCAGGGCATTACACGATAGATGCGTGCATAAGCAATCAGTTTGAACAGCAAGTGCGCGTCCTAACTGGCTTGCCCTTAGGCAGCGCTAAGCAACACAGTTCAGCGGTCATGGTGAATTTATTAGGCGACATATGGCCGTCGGCTGACGAGGCGCCGGCCTGGTTAGCGGCCTTGGCCCAAGCGCAACTGAAAATGCATTTGTACGGCAAGCATGCCGCACGGGCTGGCCGCAAAATGGGCCATTACACCGTGCTCAGTGCCAACCGCGATGAGGCCATTAAGCTGGCCATGCAGGTACGGGCCGAATTGAACATTGGTAATTAACATAGCTGCTTAAAGCGCGGCAATAGAAAGCCTTATCGCCGATTGCTGGTCATAAAAAAAGCCGAACATAAGTTCGGCTTTTTTCGTGAGTTTTAAGCTTATTCGGCTTTAGCTTTAGGCGCTGCCTTAGCTTTTGGAGCGGCTTTCGCTTTAGGCTCAGCGGCTGCTTTAGCCTTAGGTGCGGCTTTCGCTTTAGGCGCTGCAGCGGCTTTTGCTTTTGGCGCAGCGGCAGGTTTGGCTGCTTTTTTGGCTACCGGTGCGGCTGTGCCAGCCATTGCTTTGATCGCAGCGTTTAAGCGGCTTTTATGACGTGACGCCTTGTTTTTGTGGATGATGTTTTTGTCCGCAATACGGTCAATCACGCTCACGTTTTCGCTGTAAGCAGCTACTGCGGCTGTCTTGTCGCCGGCTTCCACTGCTTTAATGATTTTTTTGATCGCGGTACGCAAAGTAGAGCGCAAACTTGCATTGTGAGCGCGTTGCTTTACTGCTTGACGAGCACGTTTTCTTGCTTGTGCGGTATTTGCCATCTGTGTTTTTTCCTAAAAGTCGCCTAAAAGCTATTCAAAATACGAAGCCCGCAATAATAGCCATTTTATAAAAGTATTGCAAGTTAAAATAAGCTAAATATCCCAGTCATTTACCCGGCCATTTACTGCCTGATAGAGGCTGGCATGTTAAAATCACGCGGTATGCGTTTCGCCCATTATTTTATTAGCCTTTATAGCCCTGCCAATGAACCTACTTAACGCCCTCGCCAAAGTTGGCAGCATGACTTTTATCTCGCGTATCCTAGGCTTTGTCAGGGACACGCTGATTGCTAGGGTGTTTGGCGCCGGCATGGTCAGCGATGCATTTATCGTTGCATTCAAAATCCCCAATTTATTACGCCGAATTTCAGCAGAAGGCGCCTTTAGTCAAGCCTTTGTGCCCATCTTGGCGGAATACAAAAGCCAGCGTACGTTTGCTGAAACCCACGGTTTAATCAATCAGGTGGCCACCTGGATGGGCTTAATTCTGGTTGGCGTGACTTTATTGGGCATGCTGGCTGCGCCTTTTATCGTGGCCGTGATTGCACCCGGTTTCACCGCGGACCAAGCTAAAATGCAACTGACGGTGGAATTGCTGCGCATTACTTTCCCCTATATTTTCTTTATTTCCCTGGTCTCCATGGCCGGGGGCGTGCTGAACACTTACAACAAATTTGGCATACCGGCGTTCACCCCGGTTTGGCTGAATGTCGCCATGATAGGCGCGGTTTTGTTTTTTGCCGATCGCTTTGCTGAACCGATTAAGGCCTTGGCGTGGGCGGTGTTTTTCGGTGGCTTCTTGCAATTGGTATTCCAAATTCCTTTCCTTAAGCAAATTGGTTTGTTGCCTAAGTTCGAACTAAAACGCCCGGATGGCAGTTACGACGAAGGCGTGAAGCGCATATTGAAATTGATGGGGCCGGCCGTGTTGGGCGTATCGGTCGCGCAAATTTCATTGATTATTAATACCATTTTCGCCTCTTTTTTAGTCACCGGCAGCGTCAGTTGGCTTTATTATGCCGATCGATTGATGGAGTTTCCCTCTGGCGTGTTGGGCGTGGCTTTAGGCACCATATTGCTGCCCAGTTTATCCAAAGCTTATGCCAGCCAAGACCACAAGGAATACTCGCAATTATTGGATTGGGGTTTGCGCCTGACGTTTTTATTGGCTGCGCCATCGGCGGTGGCGTTGGCGGTGTTGTCCGCACCCTTGGTGGTGGCCTTGTTCCACTACGGTAAATTCACTGGCTTGGACGTTTTGATGACCCAGCAAGCTTTAATTGCTTACAGCGTCGGTTTGCTTGGGCTTATCTTGGTGAAAATTTTGGCGCCTGGCTTTTATGCCCGGCAAAACATTAAGACGCCGGTCAAGATAGGCGTGTTTACTTTGGTCGTAACCCAGTTGATGAATTTGCTGTTTGTCTTTGGCTTGGGCTTGAACCATGCTGGTTTAGCGCTGGCCATAGGCTTGGGCGCCTGTTTGAATGCCAGTTTACTCTATTACCATTTACGCAAAGCCGGCGTTTACCAACTGCAAGCTGGCTGGCTAAGCTTTTTAGTGAAACTAAGCGTGGCTTTGCTGGTGATGGCTTTGGTGTTGTATTACGCTAAAGGCGACACGGCAGCCTGGTTGCAATTTAGTATTCTGCAGCGCTTGCTTTACATCACCGGTTTGGTCACCTTGGGCTCGGTGAGTTATTTTGCCACTTTGTTTACGCTGGGCTTTAGGCCGCGTGACTTTATGCGACGGGTTGTGCATTAGTGCAGGTTTTTCGGCATTTCCCTGAACACAAGCAATCGCCATGCGCGCTTGCCATAGGCAACTTTGATGGCATGCACTTAGGCCACCAAGCTTTGCTACGCAGCGTGACCGCCAGCGCGCAGTCGCAAAATTTGCAATCGGCAGTCCTAACCTTTGAGCCGCACCCACGCGAATTTTTTGCCGCGCACACGGCGCCGGCCAGAATCAGTTCTTTGCGCGAAAAGCTTGAGCATTTTGCCGAAGCCGGTGTTGCGCAATGTTATGTGTGTCGCTTTAATACGGCCTTTGCTAAAATAAGTGCCGCGCAATTCATGCAAGGCATATTGCGCGACTCACTCAATGCAAAATCAATTTTAGTCGGCGACGATTTTAGATTTGGCGCGCAGCGGGCCGGTTCGGTGGCGGATTTTATTGCAGCCAAATTTGATTTGCAGACATTGCCGCAAGTAGATTTGAGCGGTCAACGGGTGTCTAGTACTCGAGTGCGGCAGGCTTTGGTTAGCGGCGATTTGCATGAAGCGAGCTTGCTGTTAGGCCGGCCTTATAGCATCAGCGGCAAGGTGGTGCATGGTGCCAAGCGGGGTCGGCAACTGGGCTTTCCTACCGCCAATGTGCACATGCGGCACGAGCGGCCTGCGCTAACCGGCGTCTATGCGGTAAAATTAGACGGTTTGCCGGCGGTGGCCAATTTGGGAGTGCGGCCCACCATAGCCGGGGTAGCCAAGCTGTTATTAGAAGTGCACGTGCTGGACTTTGCTGGGGATTTATACGGCAAGCACGTCCACGTGGCTTTTTTGCATAAAATCCGAGATGAAATGAAATTTAGCGGATTGCATGCATTGCAAGCGCAGATAGAAAAAGACGTCGCTGTGGCGAAAGAATTATTTGAGATTAGACATGACTGATGAGCAAAACAAACAAGGCAATGCCTACCCATTAAATTTACCTGAAACCGCTTTCCCCATGCGCGGCGATTTAGCAAAACGCGAACCGGCTTGGTTAGCCGAATGGACAGATAAAAAGCTCTATCAACGCATACGCCAAGCGCGTCAGGGTAAGCCTAAATTCATTTTGCACGATGGCCCACCTTACGCCAATGGCGACATACACATCGGCCATGCGGTTAATAAAATCCTTAAAGACATCATCATTAAGGCGAAAACCCTAAGCGGCTTTGATGCGCCTTACGTGCCGGGTTGGGATTGCCACGGCTTGCCGATCGAGTTGGTGGTGGAAAAAAACCACGGTAAAGACATCGCTCCGGCTAAATTTCGCGAGCTTTGCCGCGAGTACGCCTTAGAGCAAGTGGCGCGGCAAAAGAAAGACTTCATCCGATTGGGCGTATTAGGCGATTGGGATCAGCCTTACCTGACCATGGATTTCAAAACCGAAGCCGACATCATGCGCGCGCTGGGTGAGATTTATAACAACGGGTTTTTATACCAAGGCAGCAAACCGGTGCATTGGTGCGTGGATTGCGCTTCGGCTTTGGCTGAAGCCGAAGTGGAATACGAAGACGTTAATTCACCGGCCATAGACGTCGGCTTTGCCGTGCAGGATCAGGCCGCCTTAAGCAAGGCTTTCGGCGTGACCGTTAGCACGCCAGCCTCGGCCGTAATATGGACCACCACGCCATGGACCTTGCCGGCAAACCAAGCGGTATCGGTTAATGCGCAGTTGCAATACGATTTAATTCAAACCAGCCGTGGCTTGTTGATCCTCGCTCACGATTTAGCGCAGGCCACCTTAAGCCGTTACGGTGAGGTGGATACACACGTGTTGGGTCAATGCCTAGGGGCCGATTTGGTCGGCTTAAGCCTGCAGCATCCGTTTGACAACAGGCAGGTGCCGGTGATCGCCGGTGATCACGTCACAACCGAGGCTGGTACTGGCTTGGTGCACACCGCTGCGGCGCACGGTAACGATGACTGGTTAGTCATGCGCGCCAATTTCCCTAATGAAAAACCGCGCGTGTTGATGGGCGGCGACGGTCGCTTTTTCACCAGCGATTTAGTTGAGTTAGAGGCCATTCGTGGTTTGAGCCGTGCCGAAGCCAACAAAGTGATTTTGGCGCACATGCAAGACAGCGGCCGTTTGTTGGCCAGCGCCCGTTTAAACCACAGCTTCCCGCATTGCTGGCGGCATAAAACGCCTTTGATGCAATTGGCCACCCACCAGTGGTTCATTGGCATGCAGGCGCAGGATGCGAAAAAAGTCAGCTTGCGCGATTACGCCAATAAGGCGGTGGATGCCACGGCCTTTTTCCCGGATTGGGGTCGCGCCCGTTTGGAAGCCATGATTAAAAATCGCCCGGATTGGTGCGTGTCACGCCAGCGCAATTGGGGCGTGCCCATGCCGTTTTTTGTGCACAAAGAAAGCGGCGAACCGCACCCGCAAACGGCGACCTTGTTAGAACAAGCGGCCTTATTGGTCGAGGCGCAAGGCGTAGAAGCCTGGTTTAGTTTAGACGGCCCGGCTTTCTTGGCGAAACACGCGCCTGAGCAGGCGGCCGATTATAAAAAAGTGACCTACACCTTAGACGTGTGGTTTGACTCCGGCGCTACCCATGCTGCCGTGTTGAAACGCCGCGCGGATTTGCGTTACCCAGCCGATTTGTACTTAGAAGGCTCCGATCAGCACCGCGGTTGGTTCCAGTCTAGCCTGCTTACCGGCTGCGCGATTGATGGCCGTGCGCCATTTTCTGCCTTGCTGACCCACGGTTTTGTGGTGGACGGCGCCGGCCATAAAATGAGTAAATCCAAGGGCAACGTGGTCGCCCCGCAAAAAGTCATGGACACCTACGGTGCCGACATCTTGCGTTTATGGACCGCCTCCACCGATTACTCGGGCGAGTTGACCATCTCCGATGAGATCTTGAAACGCGTGGCGGAAAGCTACCGGCGCATTCGTAACACCATGAAGTTTTTATTGGCCAATATTGCCGATTTTGATGCCAAACAAGATTTAATGCCGGTAGCCGACTTGCTGGAAATCGATCAATACGCCTTGCATTTAACGCACAGCTTGCAAACCGCTGTTTTGGCCGATTACGAACGCTATGAATTCCATTTAGCGGTGCAGAAATTCGTCAGTTTCTGCTCGGAAGACTTGGGTGGCTTTTACCTGGACATCTTAAAAGACCGCTTGTATACCGCAGGCAGCAGCTCAGCCGAACGCCGTGCCGCGCAAACCACCTTGCACCACATCACGCAATGCTTGATGCGTTTGATGGCACCTATCTTGAGCTTTACCGCTAACGAAGTGTGGTTGGCATTAGGCTTGGACCCAGAGCAAACCGTCTTTGAAGATTACTGGTATGACTTGCCGGCACACGGTTTAAACGCTGAGCGCTTGGCCGCATGGCAGGCCATCGTAGTCGCGCGTGGCCTGGCTGCTAAGGAAATTGAAGTGTTGCGCGCCGCCGGTCAAGTCGGCTCTTCCTTGCAAGCCGAGTTGGATTTTTATGCCAGCGAGACCAGCTTCCAAGCGCTCAATAGCTTGGGTGACGATTTGCGTTTTGTCATGATCACCTCCAGCGCGCGCGTTTACAAGGCAGTGGACAGCAGTCAGGAAAAAATCAGCGTCACCGCCAGTGCCCATAAAAAATGCGAGCGTTGCTGGCATTACCGTGCTGACGTTGGCGTGGATCCTGCCCACGGGCAAATCTGTGGCCGTTGCTTAAGCAATTTGTTTGGTCAAGGTGAGCCGCGCAAGCACGCTTAAGTCTTGGTAAAACTCGCCTGCAAATACTCATGATTAAAACACCGAGTTGGAATGGAACCGCCGCATGAACGCTAGTTATCACTATTTCAGCCTAAGTGCCGTCGTGCTGGCCGTGGATCTCTACACCAAGCAACTGGTTCAAGCGGCGTTTGCTTATGGCGACCGCTTGAGCATCAACGGCTACTTTGATTTGGTCCGTTACCACAACGAAGGCGCAGCGTTTAGCTTTTTAGCGCAGGCCGGCGGTTGGCAAAAAGCCTTTTTTACCGGGGTTGCTTTGTTGGCCATCGTGGTGATGAGTTATTTGATACAAAAGCACCGCACGGAGAAGCTGTTTTGCTTGAGTTTGGCCCTGGTCATAGGCGGCGCAGCCGGCAATGTTTACGACAGACTCACATTGGGCTACGTGGTGGATTTTATTAGCCTGCATTACCAAGACTTATACTGGCCGGCGTTCAATGTGGCCGACAGCGCCATTTGCCTGGGTGTGGGTTTGTTGATTTTAGACAGCTTTAAACGCCCGTCTCACGCTAACTAATGGCACAAGCGGCAATAACATTGCCGCTGTGATGCCCGTCCCTATTGGCCTGCAGGCCATTATCTATTTGGCTTGATGGCTTTCCCTAGCTTAAACAACGCCAAACTCACGGCCCCAACCAATAAACCCAATACGGCATCCAAGATTAAGGGTGCGATCAGCGCTAGGGCCGGGCCCATAGCCGGCAAGGCTTGCACCCAATTGACGATTTGCGTGGCGCCATGCTGCCACAGCGGGAAACCGTGGCCGATGATGCTGCCGCCCACCATGAACATGGCCAAGGTGCCAATGACGGCTAAACTGCGCATCAATAGCGGGGCAAAGGCCAGCAATTGTTGGCCTAATTTGCGTTGGCATTGGCCATATAGCCCCTGGCCCTTTTTTAGCAGCAAATACAAACCCAAGTCGTCCAGTTTGACGATGGCGGCGACCAGGCCGTAAACGCCAATTGTCATCAATAAGGCGATGCTGCTGACCACCGTGGCTTGCAGACTGAATGCCGCACCAGCGACAGTGCCCAAGGCGATGACGATGATTTCCGCAGACAAAATAAAGTCGGTGCGGATGGCGCCTTTAATCTTTTCTTGTTCCAGTGCCAGCAAATCCACCTTGGCGTCCGCCAACGCAGCGC
This sequence comes from Pseudomonadota bacterium, assembly GCA_041172285.1. Classification (GTDB taxonomy): domain Bacteria; phylum Pseudomonadota; class Gammaproteobacteria; order Burkholderiales; family Methylophilaceae; genus Methylotenera. The sequence continues at coordinate 16,317 of JBEDKJ010000036.1, read as the reverse complement.
TTAAGGCCGCTTGATGGCTATCGAATTCGCCGCGATGACTGAGTTTGTGGGCAATTTTTTCAAAGCCTTCAAAGCATAAATACACGCCGCCGGCCATGAGTAAAGGCAAGATGGCTGCTGGGGCAAAGTAGCTGATGGCCAGCGCGCTGGGCACCAGGATGAGTTTGTTTAAAAACGAGCCTTTTGCCACCGCCCACACCACCGGCAGTTCGCGTTCGGCGTGCACGCCGGCCACTTGTTGGGCATTCAAGGCTAAGTCGTCGCCTAATACGCCGGCGGTTTTTTTAGCCGCCACTTGCGTCATCACCGACACGTCATCGAGTATGGAGGCAATGTCATCCAACAATGCCAGTAAGCTGCCAGCGGCCATGGGGTTTTCCTTATTCTTTAATGGGGTGTTTACTGAGTTTTCTTTGCAGGGTGCGCCTGTGCATATTCAGGCTTCGGGCGGTGGCCGAGATGTTGCCGTCGTGTTCACTCAATACCCGTTGTATGTGTTCCCATTCTAGGCGATCCACGGATAACGGCGAGGCGGCCAGTTCGATCTCGGTGTCGCCATTTTGTTTGCCAAAGGCGGCGACGATTTCATCGGCATCCACCGGTTTGGCCAAATAATGCGTCGCGCCCAATTTAATGGCTTCAATCGCCGTGCTGATGCTAGCGTAGCCGGTTAACACCACGATGCGCGTGCCGGCTTGCAAACCAGCGAGTTGGCGGACCAACACCAAGCCAGAATTGCCGGCCATTTTGAGGTCGACCACGGCGTATTCCGGTGGGTCTTGCTCGGCCAGCGCAAAAGCGCTCTCGGCACTGTTGGCGGTGCTGACTAAAAAGCCGCGTTTATGCATGGCGGGGGCCAGCACGCTTAAAAATTCCTCGTCGTCATCGACCAACAATAAGGTGGGGTTCTCAACTGCGGCAAAGGCGTTCATGAGCTGACCTTTAATTTGGCTAGCGGCAATTTAACCGTGGTTAACACGCCGCCTTCGGCATGGTTATAAAAGCTTAATTCGCCGTCGTAACGGGCTAGGGTGGTTTGCGTTAAATACACGCCCAAGCCCATGCCGTCGGCTTGTTTGGAGCTAAAGAAGGGCGTGCCTATTTTTTGTTTGGTTTCTTGGCTTAAGCCTTGCCCAAAATCGCGGATGTGCAAGGTGAGCAGCTTGTCTGTCCATTGCGCGTCAAACAGAATGCGTGCCGGCGATTCGTCGGCGGCATTGTCCAGTAAATTTAAAAGGGCTTGGCTTAGGGTTCTGTCCATGCTCACTTGCGGTGAGGGCGTGCCTTGAGGCATGCAAACGACCAATTCGGTGGCCGGTCTGGTGTCACGCCAACGTTGCAAAGCCTCGTTAATAAAAGCCTCTAAAGGCAAGCCTGCGCTGGCTTCTGCCCTAGCGAGGCCAGCGTTACGGGTGATTGACGAGAGGATTTCTTTGCAGCGGGCGATTTGCTTTTGCATCAACGAGAGTTGCTGCAAAAGCTCGGGCTGCGCGGCGTAATCTTGCGTCAGTTCTTTGGCCACCACCGCCATGGTGGCGAGCGGTGTGCCCAATTCGTGCGCGGCGCTGGTGGCCAGTGTGCCCAAGGCCAGCATGCGTTCGCTTTCTAATGCCTGCTCACGCACGCTGGCAATCGCTTGATCGTAGTCGCGTAAATTTTGGCCGATGCGGGCGATGAAGATGGCGACAATGACCGTGCTCACCACAAAGCCTATCCACATGCCAAGCAAATGAATGTCCAGTTGCACGCTGTCTTGGTCGGCCCATTGCGCATGCAAATGCAAGTGCGACAACGGCACGTGGTAGAACATCAGCAAGGTGTAACAAGCGATGCACAAGCTGGCAATCAACCAAGCGTAGCCAGCACGCAAGGCCACGGCAGCCACCGTGATAGGCAACAAATACATCCAAATAAAGGGGTTGCTGTAGCCGCCACTGAAATAAAAAAGCACGCTTAAAGCCAACACGTCGCCTAGCAATTGCAGCAGCAACTCGAGCTGGCTGATGGCTTGATGGGTTTGCGCGGTGTGCTGGAGTCGCCACCATGCTATCAGGCTAAATAAACCCAGTGCGGCGATGGCTAGGCTTAAGGGCAGCACCGGCAAAGGCACGGCCGCTTGGCGCAGGCTAAGTATCACTAAGCCGAGCGCCAGCATGATGACGCCACGCAACATGATTAATCGTTGCATGTTTAAACGGGTGGCATTTAAAAAAGAGGCGTTGCTGGTGGGCATGCAGTGGCTAAGTCAATAATGGTTACTCGGCATTATAAAGCCTAAGCAAAAATAATAGGCCGATCTGGGGTGCGACATATTGTCGCGCGACAATATGCCACATTCCATAAAATTAATTTGTCCTCTACCATACGGCCGTTTAATAAAACAATGGAATTATTGATGATGAAGCAAGGTTTTTGTATTGTTTTTTTGCTGCTGATGCCTATGCAGTTCGCTTATGCCGAGCATAATCATGACCTCGATGAAGTGGAAGTGCGGGCGCCGATTATTGACAGCCGCATACTTAAGCATCCGGCCACGGTGGAAACTTACGATAGGCAGCAAATTGCCGATAGCATTAATGCGGCCACGGTAGCACAAACCTTAAAGTATTTACCCAGCATACAAGTGCGTGAGCGATTTATTGGCGACCGAAATGGCATCATAGCGACGCGAACGGCGGGGACCCTATCCAGTGCGCAAAGTATGCTTTATGCAGACGGGGTATTGTTGTCCAATCTACTTGGCAATTCCTTTGCTTACCCGCCACGTTGGGGTTTGATTATGCCCGAGGAAGTGGAGAGCATCAGCATGATGTACGGGCCTTTTTCTGCGCTCTACGCGGGCAACTCGTTTGGGGGTGTCATGAGTTTGCACACGCGCATGCCAGAAAAATTGGAAAGCCATGCCACCGTGCAAACCTTTATTCAGGATTTTTCTTTGTATGGCACCAGCGAGCATTACCAAGGTAAGCATTTAACCGCATCATTGGGCAATAAAGTGAACGATTTTGCTTTTTGGTTGGGCGTGGATTACTTGGAAAACAAAGGCCAGCCCATGGGTTTTTCAACGAGTAGCGTGTCCTCTACAGTATCGGCAGCCAACCCGGTCACAGGCGCATATCAAGATAAGGACGTAACGAACGCGAATCGGATAGTATTTGGTGCAAACAGCATGGAAGACGTCAAGCAAACCGACGTCAAATTGAAAGCCAGTTACGATATTAGTCCAACAATAAAAGCGGCATACACCTTAGGCGTATGGGAGATGCAAAGCAGCACCGACGTGCAAAGCTACATCAAAGACACCAATGGCATGCCGGTATACAACAACAGAGTCAGCGTAAATGGCAAGGCTTACAACGTAAGCGGGTTAAATACAGGTCGAGCCGACGCGTTGCATATTATGCAAGCACTGGACATCAAATCAGCAAGCTCGGGATTCTTCGATTGGGAATTAACCTTATCCGATTTTAATTATCAAAAAGACAACAATGCAAGCTCGACCACCAGTTCAAGCTCCACCACCGACATGAACGCAGGCAACCCTTACATCACTCGTGTCGGAACGGTAACGGACATGCAAGGCAGTGGTTGGCTGGCATTTGAAGCCCGTGGAACCTTGCACCCAGCGAATCACAGCATAGATTTTGGCTACCATTTCGATGAATACCAATTGCGCAGCCAAGTCTACAACACAGCGGATTGGCTGCAGGCCACCAAGGGCTCGTTGCGCTCCGGTTCGCAAGGCGACACCCGCACGCAAGCTTTTTATTTGCAGGATAAATGGCAACTGGACGCAAAATGGGCGCTTACTGTAGGTGGGCGCGCTGAGCATTGGCAGGCCACTAAGGGCCAAAATAGACCCACTGCAAGCAGCGTATTAAACTATGCCGATCGCTCGGATAATAAATTTTCACCTAAGCTATCACTCAGTTTTGAACCGCAACCGGCTTGGGGCTTCAGGGCTTCCTATGGTCAGGCTTACCGTTTCCCTACCGTGGCAGAAATGTTTCAGTTATTGCAAAATGGCAGCACAATTTATTTCGTAGCGAGCAATCCTGATCTGAAACCAGAACAAGTGAAGGCCGGAGAGTTGACAGCCGAGCGGCGTTTTCAAAACGGTTTGTTGCGCATCAGTTTATTCCATGAAGATAAATACGACGCCTTAATTTCACAAACCTTTGCAACTGACACGGCCATTCCCTATGACAGCGGTATTTGCACCCGCACCGGTGGGTGCAGTTTTATACAAAATGTGGAGCACATCCGCACACGTGGATTGGAAATGTCGACCCAGTGGCAAGATGCCTTTGTGCACGGCTTGGATCTGCAGGGCAGCGCGACGTTTACCGACGCAGAAGTCATGGCTAACGACGGAGCACCTTCAACAATTGGCAATAAGCCCACACGCATACCCAAAAATATGTTTAAAGCCGTCGCCACTTATCACCAAGGCAAGCACCTTACATACAGCCTAGCGGCGCGCTATAGCGGCAGGCAGTATACCAACTTGAGTAATAGCGACATCAATCCGGATACCTTTGGTGGCGCGAGCAATTTTTTCATCATGGATGCAAAAGCCAATTATCAATTTGCCGATCGCTACACCGTGAGCGTGGGCATGGACAACATCAATAATTGCAAATCGTTTGTTTCTCATCCTTACCCGCATCGCACCACCTACCTGCAGGTGAAGTTTGATTATTAACGACGAGCAAAAAATAGGCTTTAACTGCATTACAATGCCTACTTTTATTTCAGCTCAGTGTACCTTGGCTGAAATGCCACCCAATTTAGAGTCTGTTATTGCCTATGAAGTTATTCATTAAGTTTTGCTTGGTATTTTTCTGCGGCTTAGCCTTAGCCCATGAAGAGCACACTAAGTACCAGGCCGGAAGCCTGGCTGTTAGCGTGGCCATGGACGCGCAAGGGGCGGTGTGGCGGGTGACCGAAAAGGACGGCATGGTCATGGTCGACGTAAGTCGTGATCTAGCGAAAACCTTTTCTAAACAGCTAGCCGTGAACAGTGCGCCGCAAAAAATTGCTGCGGATGGCGAAGCTAGGCCAAAAATTGCCATAGGCCCGCAGGGGCAGGTTTACATCACATGGACCGAAGCGCTAAAACAACCCTATGCTGGTTATATTTGGTTTGCTAGGTCAATTAACCAAGGTAAGAGTTTTGAAAAGCCTTTTATCGTTCACCAAGACCGTGCTGAAATCACCCATCGCTTTGATTCGATTAACCTAGCTAAAAACGGCACAATAACCGTAAGCTGGGTGGATAAACGCGACCTGATTGCAGCCAAAGCAGCGGGTAGGCCTTACGAGGGAGCGGCCATTTACTATGCGCGATCTTTCGACAATGGCGCCAGTTTTGTTGCAGAAAAAAAACTGGCTGACAGCAGTTGTGAATGTTGTCGCATCGCCATGACCAATAAACCCGATGGCACGGCAGTGGCCATGTGGCGGCATGTTTTTGCAGGCAACGAGCGTGACCACATGATAGCGGAAATTCCAAACAGTGCCAGTCAGCCTGCGGTCATTAAGCGTGCCACCTACGGGCGCTGGAAGATAGACGGTTGCCCACACCATGGGGCCGCTTTGGTCAGTGGTGGCGAGGGCCAAGATTGGTGGGGCTACCACATGGCCTGGTTCGATGGCGGCAACGACGCCAATGGCCAGTCTGCCGGTTTGTATTACGCGCGCATGGATGGCGTGGCGTGGGCCTCGACCCCGGCTAAAAAATTCGCTGGCAGTAAAAACCTAGCGGGTCACCCGGCCTTGCTTAGCGTGGGAGAAAATGTCTACCTGGTATGGCGTGAAAGCGAAGCCAAGACCCACAAAATTCTCGGTAAGTATTCCGATGACGGTGGTAGGAATTGGAGCGAGCCTAAGCTCTTGGCGGAAACCACCGGTAAGGCCGACTACCCGCATTTAGTGAGTCGGGATAAGCAGGTTTACCTAGCATGGCAAACCGCGCAAGAAGGGTTGCGCCTGATTTCCTGGCAATGAATGTGCCTGGTAAGTTAATTACACCAGACTTTGCTATTGTGACTGAGCGCCATCCAAATCGCCCAAGCGCTGGCGGCGCTCAACATGAGCCCGGCTAGGCGCATGCCGTAGGGTTCCACCACGCTGGATTTGAGTTTTAACCAAGCCCAAGGCGCAAAAAACAAGGCGATCCCCGAGCCCAAGGCAAAGGCCGCCATGCTGAGGGCGCCACCCAATGGGTTGCCATTAAACGAGGCGATAATCAAAGCCGAGTAAAGCAAACCGCAAGGCATCAATGCCCACAACAGGCCCACGAAGAAATAGCCGCCATTGAGCCTACTGAGTTTTTTCACGTGCCGCCAAATGCTGCGCCCGGCTTGGTCTACCCAGATAGGTTGGCGGGCGTAGATCAACAATAACAGCCCCCAAAAAAATACCAAAACGTGAAAGAAGGTCCACAAGGGATGCAGGATGGCGCTGTAGCTGGACAGCCAAGCGATGCTTTGTATGGCAAAGGTGGCGATGGCGCCCAATAAGGCATAGCCACATAAACGCCCTAAATGGTATAGGCCTATGGCGTAGGGTTTATCGGCATCTTGCGTAAAAGCGCTGCAAGCGGCCCCGCACATGGCCACGCAATGCGGGCCGCCGGCCAAGCCCATGACTAGGGCGCTATACAGTAAAGCAGTTTGCATGGATGGGTGCCGGCCTTACTCTTTATCTTCTTCGAAAATACGCCGGCCTTCTTCTTCTATGTCTTCAAATTGGCCGCGGTAAACTGCCCACCATAAACCAGCCAGCACCACTAATGCCAGCACGACGGATAGGGGAATGAGTACAAACAATATGTCCATGCTTAGGCCTTAGAAGAATTAACACTGGAATGGCTAAACTGGCTTAAGCGCAAGGCGTTAAGGACCACGATCAATGAGCTGCTGGCCATGCCTAAGCCGGCTTGCCATGGGCTTAACCAAGCAAAGAAGGCCAGCGGAATGCAAACGGCATTGTAAATGACCGCCCACGCGATATTCTGCTTAATGATGCGCATGGTTTTTTTGGCGTGTTTAATCAGTGCCGGTATCTCGCTGATGTCGCCGTTTAATAAAACGTAATCGGCATGCGCAAGCGTTAGCGGCACCCCTTTGCCCATGGCGATCGAGACGTGGGCGCTGGCCAAAATAGGCCCGTCGTTTAAGCCGTCCCCCACCATCAAGACTTTTTTACCTTGCAGTTTTAGGCCCTGCAAGCGTTGCAATTTGTCGTTTGGGCTACAGGCGGCTTGAAACACCTTGATGCCTACCAAGGCGGCGGTGTTTTTTACCGTGTGCCATTGGTCACCAGAGAGCAATTCCACCTCCAATTGGGCTTGCTGCAAAGCCGCAATCGCCTGGGCTGTGTTGGCTTTGATGGCTTCTTGTAAGTTAAACGTGGCCAACCAGCCGCTGTCATCGGCCAGGTAAACCTGTTGGTAGCGTTCGTCGCGGGCTTGCACTTGATCGCTGTGCACAGCGCAGAAGGCGGCCGAGCCGAGTTTTATTGGCCGTTGCTCGAAGTAGCCCTGCATGCCCGCGCCTACCTGCTCTTCCACTTGCTCCAGCGTTATGCTTAGCGCGTTGGCCAGTGGATTTTGCTTGGCGGCGTAAGCCACGGCCATGGCGATGGGGTGCATGGACTGGCTAGCCAAAGCCGATGCCATAGCCAGGGCTTGGGCTTCGCTAAGGCCGGCTTTAACACTCAACGATTTTACGGCGATGTGGTTGTCGGTCAACGTGCCGGTTTTATCAAAAATGACCGTGTCTATTTGGTCTAAGCTTTCGATGGCCTGCAAGTGCCGAATTAAAATGCCGCGTTTCACAAAGGCACTGGCGCTGGCTAGCATGGCAGCCGGTGTGGCCAACGATAGGGCGCACGGGCAGGTGACAATTAATACCGCCGCTGCCGTCATTAAGGCCTGGCCATGGCCTTGCTCCCATAGCAAGACCGCGGATAGCACGGCGCTAAGTAAGATGAAAAATAAGAAAGGCCTGGCCACGCGATCGGCCAGTTGCGATAGCCGCGGTTTCTCTATGGCGGCTTGGTTAATCAACTGCACAATTTGCCCGTACTGCGTTGATTCGCCTAAGGTTTCTAAGCGCATGGTGACGGTGGCGCCGAGGTTGTAGCTGCCGGCCACGACGTGCTCGCCCTTATTTTTATGAATGGGGGTGGATTCGCCGGTCAACAAGGATTCATCGACCTTGGTTTGCCCAGACAGCAATAAGCCGTCGGCGGGGAAGGCTTCGCCGGTATTGACCCGCACGATGTCGCCGACGCTTAATTGGCTGTTAATCACCCGGGTGTATGTGCCATCAGCATTTTGCCGTTCGGTATTTTCTGGAATGCGGCTGACCAAGGCCTCCATCGCCCCCAGCGTTTTGCTGTGCAGTTTCACTTCGATCAAGCGCGCGGAGAGCAAAAAGAACACAAACATGGTCAAGGAATCGAAATAAACCACGTCGCCCCACCAGCCGCTGGGGTCAAAGGTGGCGGCTGAGCTGACCACAAAAGTGATGCCTATGCCCAAGGCGACCGGTAAATCCATGCTGATCTGTTTGGCTTTTAAATCGTGCCAGGCGTTACTAAAAAACGAACGACTGGAGAACAGCATGACCGGCAAGCTTAATAGCCAGGCCGCCCAATTAAGCAAGAGGTTAATGTCGGTTTCAATTTCGCCGGTTTTGGTGAAGTAGCTGGGGCTGGCGTACATCATGACTTGCATCATGCAAAAGCCCGCCACTAACCAGCGCCAAAATGCCGCGCGATTTTTTTGGGTGGCGTTGAGTTGGCTTTCATTGTGCGAGGCGGGGTTGGCGCTGTAACCCATTTTTTGAATGGCGGCTAAGATGACGGAAGGCCGGGTTAAGTCTGCAGACCAGACCACCACGGCACGCTTTTTCGACATGCTCACGCGGGCGCTGACGATACCGGGCATGGCGCTTAAGCCACGTTCTACTGTGCCTGAGCAGGCAGCGCAACGTAAGCCATCTAGTAACAAGCTCGATTCAACTAAGGGTTGCGCCTCATCGCCCACGGTTTGGCTAAAGCGCATCCATTGCTCTGGGTTGTCCAGTATGGTCCAGGCCGGGTTGGCTTGTGGCTCGTCGCTGTGCGTGTCGATTAACAAATGTGATTCCATGAAATGCTTAGGCCTGTTTGCGGTTGCCATGACTGGCGGTTTGCGCCTAATGCGCGCTGCATTTGAACCCTGTCATTATATATTGAAAATTAGGCTATCGCCCCCATTGTTAAGGCATACCAACATTCCTGGAGTCAAGCATGCGCTTTGATAAATTAACCACCAAGTTTCAGCAGGCACTCAATGATGCACAAAGCTTGGCCGTGGCCAATGACAGCCCGACCATAGAGGCGTTGCATCTATTGGATGCCTTAATTAAACAAGAAGACGGCGGCAGTAGCGCCTTGCTAGCCCATGCTGGGGTGCATTTGGCGCCACTAAAAACCGGCTTGGCCAGTGCTGTCGCTAACCTGCCTAAAACCACCGACAGCGCTGGGGAAGTGACGATTTCGCGCGAGCTAAACAACTTGCTCAATGTGACCGATAAGCTGGCCATCAAGCGCGGTGACGGTTTTATTGCCAGTGAAATGTTTTTACTGGCCTTGATTGAGGACAAGGGGTCGGCCGGCAAATTGCTTAAAGCGCACGGTCTTGCTAAAGCGGCCTTGGAGTCGGCCATCAACGCGGTGCGAGGCGGCGAGCAAGTGCATGCCTCGGATGCCGAGTCCAACCGTGAATCGCTAAAAAAATACACGGTGGATCTGACCGAGCGTGCCGCATTGGGCAAGCTTGATCCGGTGATAGGCCGTGACGATGAAATTCGCCGGGTCATCCAGGTGTTAATGCGCCGCACTAAAAATAACCCGGTCTTGATCGGTGAGCCTGGTGTGGGTAAAACCGCGATTATTGAAGGCTTGGCGCAGCGTATTGTGAACGGCGAAGTGCCGGATAGCCTGAAAGGCAAAAAAGTCTTGTCTTTGGACATGGCCGCTTTGTTGGCTGGGGCCAAATACCGTGGGGATTTTGAAGAGCGATTAAAAGCGGTGTTGAAGGAGTTGTCGCAAGACGAAGGCCTGACCATTTTATTTATCGATGAAATCCACACCATGGTTGGCGCCGGTAAAGCCGAGGGTGCGATGGATGCGGGCAACATGCTTAAACCGGCCTTGGCCAGAGGCGAATTGCACTGCGTGGGCGCCACCACTTTGGACGAATACCGGCAATACGTGGAAAAAGACGCGGCCTTGGAACGGCGTTTTCAAAAGGTCTTGGTCGACGAGCCCAGTGTGGAAGCGACCATAGCTATCTTGCGCGGCTTACAGGAAAAATACGAGTTGCACCACGGCGTTGAAATTACCGATCCGGCCATCGTCGCCGCGGCGGAATTGTCGCACCGTTACATTACCGACCGTTTTCTACCGGATAAAGCCATCGATTTGATCGATGAAGCGGCTTCGCGCATTAAGATGGAAATCGATTCCAAACCGGAAATCATGGACAAACTAGAGCGCCGTTTAATTCAGTTGAAAATCGAGCGGGAAGCAGTGCGCCGTGAAAAAGACGAGGGCAGTAAAAAACGCTTTGAGTTGATAGAGCAAGAGATAGACAAATTGGGCAAAGAGTACGCCGATTTGGAAGACATCTGGAAGGCTGAAAAAGCCCAGGTGCAAGGTTCCTCGCACATAAAAGAAGCCATAGAGAAAATCAAATTTGAGATGGAAGAAGCCACGCGCAAAGGCGAATGGCAAAAAGTGTCGGAATTGCAATACGGTAAATTGCCGGCCCTGGAACAGCAGTTGAAGCAAGCGGCCAGCATGGAAGGCAGCCAAGCTGTCACTAAAAATAAGATGTTGCGTACCGAAGTGGGGGCCGATGAAATTGCTGAAGTGGTCAGTCGGGCGACTGGCATCCCAGTGGCCAAAATGCTGCAAGGCGAACGCGGCAAATTGCTCACCATGGAAAGCAAATTGCACGAGCGGATAGTCGGCCAAGACGAAGCGGTGAGATTGGTGTCGGATGCCATACGCCGTTCGCGTTCAGGCTTGGGTGACCCCACTAGGCCCTATGGCAGCTTTTTGTTCCTAGGCCCCACTGGCGTGGGTAAAACCGAGTTGTGCAAGGCCTTGGCTGGCTTTTTGTTTGACAGCGAAGACCATTTAATTCGTATCGACATGAGTGAGTTCATGGAGAAGCATTCGGTTGCTCGCATGATCGGTGCGCCGCCGGGTTACGTTGGTTACGAGGAGGGCGGGACCTTGACCGAGGCGGTGCGACGCAAGCCCTACAGCGTGATCTTGCTCGATGAAGTGGAGAAAGCCCACCCGGATGTGTTTAATGTCTTGTTGCAAGTGCTGGACGACGGCCGCTTAACCGATGGTCAAGGTCGCACGGTGGATTTTAAAAACACCGTGATCATCATGACCAGTAATTTAGGCTCGCAAATGATACAAAGCATGAGCGATCAAGATTACCAAGTGGTGAAATTGGCGGTGATGGGCGAAGTGAAAACGCATTTTAGACCTGAATTCATTAACCGTATCGATGAGGTGGTGGTGTTCCATGCCTTGGATGAGAGCAATATACGCTCGATCACCAAAATACAATTGCAGTACTTGGCAAAACGCTTGGCGGCCATGGACATGCAGTTGGAGATGAGCGAGGCGGCGATTGCAGAAATTGCCAACGCAGGCTTCGATCCAGTTTACGGGGCCAGGCCATTAAAACGTGCCATCCAGTCGGAAATAGAAAACCCCTTGGCGCGCGAGATTTTAAATGGCGACTTTATGGCCAAGGACGTGATTAAAGTGGACGCAAAGGCAGGTAAAATAGTGTTTTCAAAAGCATAAGGATGGCCATGCAACAAGTCGCGGCAAGCATACAGGTCAGCACCCAGGGTAGGCAACTTTACGACATCAGTGCGCAGGTCGCTGCGCACGTTAAGCGCAGTGGCTTGCAAACTGGTTTGTTAACCTTGTACATTCAACACACCTCGGCGAGTTTGTTGATCAACGAAAATTACGATCAAGACGTCTTGGTTGACATGGAGGCTTTTTTCAATCGCCTGGTGCCAGACGGCGACCCGCTGTTTGTCCACACGGTGGAAGGCCCGGATGACATGCCGGCGCACATTAGGAGTGCGCTCACGCAAACCCATTTGGCCATACCTGTGTTAAATGGGCAGTTGGCGCTGGGCACATGGCAGGGTGTGTTTTTGTATGAACACCGACACGCGCCGGGGCAACGTACGGTGCTGGTGCATATTTTGGGCGAGTAAGCCGGCCATTATTACAATTGGACGCAGAACTATTGCATTAAATTCACAGTCAGCTAGAGGCTTTTGCTTATAATGATTGGACCGAGCTATATAGCCCTGTGCAGGCTGATCGTCAGCATAAGCCCGGTATTATTTTTAAACGATTTGATTAAAAAAAGGAACGCATTATGTCTTTGTTATTACGCGCTATTTTAGTGGTTGGTTTGGCTGGTTTGGTATTGCAAGGCTGCGGTCAAGAAGAAGCGGCTGCGCCTGCTGAGGCGCCCGCTGCCGCTGCCGCAGAAACAAGCACGGCAACCGGTGGCTATGAGCCTACTGCAGATGAACGTGTACCTGGTATCACATTGGACGCGGCGGCATTGGAAGCACAAATGAACGCGGCGAAAGCCCAAGCCGAAGCGGCCAGCAAAGCCAATTAAAACTTAGTTAACAAGGCTCCAGCTCAGCGGATCGAAAGGTCTGCTCTGGCGCCTTAATTCATAATACAAGCCGTTCGCTTCGTTGCCGCCGCTGTTGCCTACCGATGCGATGGCATCGCCGGCCTTAACGCTGTCGCCTACCTGCCTTAATACTGCTTGATTGTTGCCGTACAAACTCATGTAGCCATCGCCGTGATCCAAGATGATCAGGTTGCCAAAGCCACGTAACCAGTCGGCAAACACCACCCGTCCGCTGGCGACGGATTTCACTTCCGATCCTTCGTTGGCCTTAATAAACAAGCCTTTCCATGAAATGCCGGAGTCCGCGCGACTGCTACCAAATCGATTGCTCACCTCACCGCGCACCGGTAGCCTTAGCTTGCCTCTAAGCGATGAAAAATTGCCGCTGTGGCCCTCAAAGCTCGGCTCAACGTTATTTGCCAAAGCAGTCGGGGCCTCTTGCGCGGCTTGATTGGAATCGCTGCTATCAGCCGGTGCAGTGCGTTTATTTTTTTGTTTTTTCGGGCTAGCTGGCGTGGCTCGGGCTAAGCGCTCGACCAATTGCGAGAGGCGTTTTTCATCGCGGCTGAGTTTTTTTATTTCACCGCGCTGCATGGCAATTTGTTGCGATAGGCTGCGCACAATTTTAGATTTAACTTGTTTTTGCGACTGCAGCACTTGCCGTTCATTGATTTGTTTTTGCTTGAGTTCAGCCACTTTTTCCAAGGTGCTGGTGGTCTCTTCATTCAGTCGATTGAGGTGATGCAAGTTGCCTTGCATTTTATTAATGAGTTCGGCGCGCACCTTGGCAATGTAGGAAAAATAATACACGTCGCGCGCCATCGCGCTGGGGTGGTCGTTCTGCAAGACCATTTGCGCGTAACTTTGGCGGCCATGCAAGTATTGTTGGTAGAGTTGCGTGCTCAGTTGTTTTTGTTGGCTGGTCAGCGCTTGGCTGGTGGCCAGCGATTCCGCCGCCAATTTGGCTAGCATGACCTTGTGGGCTTGCTGTTTCTGATTGATTTCATATAGTTTTTTATTGGCGACACTGATCGCCACTTCGCTGTCTTTTAATGCGTCAGCGGCATCCTTGCGCGCTTCTTGCGATTGGCTTAAGGCCTGTTTTAATTTGGCTAATTTTTCTTGCACCAAGCTCAAACTTTGTGGCGATGCCTCGCTTTTCTTTTCCGCATAGGCGACCTGGCTTAGGCAAAACAGCAATGCCAATGCCATAAGGCAGGCGACGGGTAGTTTGCAATAAGCTGAAGTCATGCGCATGGCTACCGCTTTATGGCTGAAGATGAATAAGGTTTTTGCCGGTCATTTCGATCGGTTGCGCCAAGCCCATTAAGTGCAGCAAGGTGGGCGCCAAATCAGACAGGGCGCCATCTTGGTCTAGACTGGCAGGACGGCCAAGGTATATCAGTGGCACCTTGTTGGTGGTGTGTTGGGTATGCGCTTGCTGGTTTGCGCCATCGAACATCATTTCTGCGTTGCCGTGGTCAGCGGTGATGATAACTTCACCACCGGTGCTTTGCATGGCGGTCGCGATGCGGCCTACGCAGGCATCCAAGGTTTCTATGGCTTTAATGGCCGCGGCTAAATTGCCGGTATGACCAACCATGTCGCCATTGGCGTAGTTGCAAATAATGGCATGGTATTGCCTGGATAAAATCGCTTCTTCTAGCCTGTCAGTTAATTCGTAAGCGCTCATTTCCGGTTGCATGTCATAGGTGGCAACGGGTGGAGAGGGCACCAAAATACGCGCTTCACCGGGAAAGACGGTTTCTTCCCCACCGTTAAAAAAGAAGGTGACGTGCGGGTATTTTTCCGTTTCGGCGATGCGCAGTTGCTTTAACCCCAAGCCAGACAAATACTCACCCAAGGTGTTTTTAACGGCAAACGGCGGAAATATAGCCGTCGCTTTGGGTTCTTTGGCGTCGTGCATGGTGAGCGTGAAGTAGCCGGCCAACTGAGGTTGATGGCGACGGTGAAAACCATCAAACGCTGGGCTTAATAAGGCGTGGGTAAGTTGGCGGGCGCGATCGGAACGAAAGTTCATGTTCACCACCACATCGCCGTCTTCTAAGTGGGTGGGGGCTTCGTGCTCAGCGCGTATGGCCGTGCACTTTACAAATTCATCGTTTTCACCGCGCGCGTAAGCCGCTTGCAATGCCTTTTCGGCGCTGGGGTAGCAAAATTCACCCATGCCTTCAGTGATCAACGCGTAAGCCGCTTCCACTCTTGGCCAGCGCTTGTCTCTGTCCATGCTGTAAAAACGGCCGCTCACCGATAGAATTTTACCTACGCCTAGCGCCTTAATTTTGGCTTCCAGCGCGGCCAAATAGGGGCTAGCGCTAACTGGCGGCGTGTCTCTGCCGTCCAGGAAAGCGTGCACGTAGACTTTTTGCAAACCCAATCTAGCAGCCATTTCCAGCATGGCGTGGATGTGTGAGTCGTGGCTATGTACGCCGCCATCGGAGAGCAAGCCCATGATGTGTAGAGCTTTATGGGTATTTTTGATGCCCAGCAAGGCGGCTTTTAACTTGGCGTGCTCAAAGAACTCACCGTTAGCGATGCTGTTGTTGATGCGTTCAAAATCCTGAAACACCACGCGGCCCGCGCCTATGTTGAGGTGGCCTACTTCTGAGTTACCCATTTGTCCGTCAGGCAAGCCCACGTAGTGCTCGGAAGCGTTAATCAAGGTATGCGGGTGGCTGAGCTTAAGCTTGTCCAGATTGGGTGTGTGGGCTAGCGCAATGGCATTGTTGCTGGTTTCTTCACGGTAGCCAAAGCCATCTAAAATAAGCAGGCATACTGGCGTGACGCGGCTGGCGCTGGTTTTTAATGGCGTGGACATATAAAGGTTAGCCTTAAAATTTTATTGGTGTATGTGTAAGTATTGGCACTATTTTAGCGTATTTACACGTAAAATCTGCTTATAAAATTCGCCTAACTGGTTTGCCTAACTAGTCTGCCTAACTAGGCGATTTAAACGGCTTTTAATTAAGCGCTTGTTTCATAGAACAAATTTGAAAGGACGGTTGTGGAATTCATTAAAAGCAATATTTGGTTAATAGGCTTGGCGCTGGGTTCGGGCTTGATGTTGTTGTTGCCCTCGATGAAAAAAAGTGCCGGTGGCGTGCCCAATTTAAGCCCGGCCGAATCGGTGACCTTAATCAATCGCTCGCATGCTGTGGTCTTGGACGTGCGCGACGAGGCGGAGTTTGCTGCGGGTCATATTGCTGAGGCCGTCAACATTCCCTTGGCCAATCTGGCGGCGCGCTTGCCTGAGCTAAAAAAATACCAAAACAAACCCTTGCTGGTAAATTGCCAGTTGGGCGGGCGTTCGGTTAAGGCCTGCGGTATTTTACGCGGCGCGCAATTTAGCCAATTGCATAATTTGCAAGGCGGCTTAAGTGCTTGGCTAGAAGCCAAATTGCCGGTGGTAAAAGGATCGGCCAGCTTACCCAGCAAAGCGCCGGCGAAACCCAAGGCTGTGCCTAAGAAAGCGAGTGTTTAACATGCCTAAAGTCACCATGTACAGCAGCGCTGTTTGCCCCTATTGCAGCAACGCCGAG
>JBEDKJ010000035.1:0-8509 GCA_041172285.1 Pseudomonadota bacterium | reverse complement strand
CTTTCCATACGCGATTTTATTATCGTCAAGCAGCTCGATTTGGAATTCAACGCGGGCTATACCGTGCTGACCGGCGAGACCGGGGCCGGTAAATCCATACTGATTGATGCTTTATCTTTGGCTTTGGGCGCGCGAGGCGAGGGCGGGATTTGCCGATCCGGTTGCGAAAAAGCTGAAATCAGTGCCATTTTTTCCATACAAGACAACCTGGATGCAAGGCAATGGATCCAGGCTGCCGAGCTGACTGAGGAAGGCGGCGAGTTGCTGTTGCGCCGAGTGATGTATGCCGACGGGCGTTCGCGAGCATTTATTAACGGCACCACGGTGACCGTGGCGCAACTCAAAGAATTGGGTGAGTTACTGTTGGATATCTACAGCCAAAATGCCCACCATTCATTATTAAAACCCATCACCCAGCGCAATGTATTGGATCAATTTGCCGGCTTGTCGGAATTGGCGCTGCAGGTGGCCGAGCAATTTAAGGCTTGGCATAAGCTCAATCAGCAGCGTTTGGAGGCGGAAAAAAATGCCGGCGTGCACGCAAGCGAGTTAGCGGCATTGCAAGAAACGGTGCAGGTCTTGTCGGATTTGGCTATGACGGCAGAGGATTGGGCGCAATTGCAGCAAGAACACCTGCGCTTATCCAATGCCGCCGATTTAATGAGCGGTGGCGCCGCATGCCGTGATTTATTAAGCGAGGGTGAGCAGTCGGCGCAACGCTTGCTGTCCAAGGTGCGCTATAAATTGGAAAATTTAAGCGAATACGATGGCGCCTTGCAAGAAGCCATGGAAACCCTGGATTCGGCAATGATACAACTGGCCGAGACCGATCGTTTTTTAAATCACTATCTGCAAGACGCGGAATTGGATCCGGCCAAGCTGGCCGCCCTGGATGAAAAAATACAAAACGTGCACGGCTTGTCGCGTAAATACCGTGTGCCGCCAGAGAGCTTGGAAGCGCTGTTGCAACAAAGTCAAACTCGCATGGACGAATTGGCCTTGTATGCCAATGACGATGCCTTGGCTAAATTGGAGGCGCAAGCTTGGGCTAGCTATCAAGCCAGCGCTTTGCAACTGAGTGCAGGTCGTCAGTTAGCCGCGCGTGAATTAAGTGAAAAAATAAGCGCGCAAATGCAAGATTTGTCTCTGGCCGGCGGTCAGTTTGAGGTGGCGTTATCGCCCCAGTCAGCGGCTGCCAGCGGTTTGGAATTCGTCGAATTTTTGGTGGCCGGTCATGCTGGCGTTGCGCCTAGGCCGCTGAATAAAGTGGCATCGGGTGGCGAGTTATCTAGGATTAGTTTGGCGATAAGGGTGGTCACTGCCCATAAAGAAAACGTGCCGACCATGATTTTCGACGAAGTCGATGTTGGCATAGGCGGCGGGGTGGCGGAAGTGGTCGGTCGCTTGCTCAAGCAATTGGGTGAGCCAACCGCAGCGCAAACTGGGCTGACCCATGCTCGGCAAGTGTTGGTGATTACCCATCTGCCGCAGGTAGCGGCCTTAGCCAGTTGGCACATGCAGGTTAGTAAATCGCAGCAAGATGGCCAAACCTTGAGCCACATTAGCCAACTTGATCATGAGGCCAGGGTGGAGGAAATTGCCCGTATGTTAGGCGGCTTAGCCATTACCGAGACGACCCGGCAACACGCTAGAGAGATGCTGGCCTAATTTTAAGAGGGGTTTAGTCTTTGGAGCAGGGTTGTTGCTTGCACATGCCGTATATCGTTAGCGCGTGGTCTTGCATGGTAAAGCCCAATTTGGCAGCAGCGCTTTCTTGTCTTTTTTCAATTTCCGCATCGTAAAACTCTTCAACGCGTCCGCATTTAACGCACACCACGTGATCATGGTGACCGCCGCTGTTAAGCTCAAACACGGCTTTGCCGCTTTCGAAATGGTGACGCACCAGTAAGCCGGCTTGTTCAAATTGCGTGAGCACCCGGTAGACCGTGGCCAAGCCAACGTCTTCACCGGCATTAAGCATGACTTTGTAGATGTCCTCGGCAGAAAGGTGCCGTTCTTTGCTGTTTTCAAATAAGCTTAATACCTTAAGTCTAGGTAGGGTGGCTTTAAGGCCAGCGTTTTTTAAGTCTTTTTGATCTTGCATACGGGATTACTCACTATTAACAATGTCGGTGTTTTGGCTTGGCTGTCTACGTGTTATATTAACGCTAATTCTAACTTAAGTCATACTATGCGCAATTTATCTGCTATGCGTTACCCCATCCTCTTATTAGCCTTGTTGTGTGCGTCCTGTGGCACCGCTTTGCCTAGCGTTAAACCCTATAAGTTGGATGTGCAACAAGGTAACGTGGTTACCTCAAAAATGCTCTTGCAGTTGCGCCCTGGCATGACCCAGTCGCAAGTGCGCTTTATTATGGGTACCCCGTTGATTCAAGACAGTTTTCACGGCAAACGTTGGGATTACGTCTACCAAATGCGCGAAAATGGCAAAATCACCGAGCAGCGTCGGGTGATATTGGATTTTGAAAACGACCTATTAAAAACCGTGCGTGGCGACGTGATTCCATCTACTGGAGATGCCAGTAAGACCAATGAAGTTGCCGACAACAGCGGCACGCGCGTGATTAATCCATCGGCCAAAGCGGAAGACAAAAGTTTGTTTGGCGCATTGAAATTCTGGAAAAAAGAGCCGGTGGCCAATCCGGCGCCAGAGGTCAAAGCAAAAGCAGACGAACCAAGCAAGCAAGCAGTGACCCCCGCTGTTACCAGCGAAGCGAAGCCCGCTGAAAGCAAGGCCCTTGAACCTGCTGCTGCGCCAGTGCTTGGTAATTCAGAGACGCAATCGGTATTGGCCGTGCCCTTGTTGCCGGCTGAGCCTAGTTCGGTTGCTGCCACACAAGCCCCAGTGGCAACCGCAGAAGCGCCAGCGGCTGCCATGGTTGAAGCCCCTGCTGCAGTGGCGCCCAGTGTGGAAGCGGCGCCCGTCGTGGCTGACACGGTTGCAACGCCCGTGGCTGAACCAGCTGCAGTTGTTGAACAGCCTGCTGCCGTTGAACCTGCTGCCGTTCAATCCGCTGCTGAAGCCAGTCCTGTTGAAACCGCTGTTGAGGCCAGCACGGCCGAACCGCTTTCTGTACCGGCGGCAACACCAGCCTACGAATCCCCATCGGGCATGCAGTTTGAGCGTAATCTAAGTAAGTTGCCGGAAGACATCGCGCCACCGACAGCACCTGAGCCAGCCCCTGTTGTGAGCAAGCCGCCTGCGGCCAGCACCGAGTTGCCTAAGGCAAAAGAACTGCCGGTCACCGCTAAACCCAGTTTCTTTGATCGCATGTTAGAAAAAATTGGCTTCTAAGGCCGCTTTACAATCCACCCAGTATTCATCAGGTAGTTATTATGGCTAATCCATTAAAAATCGTTATTGCCGGTTGCTCAGGTCGCATGGGCCACGCCTTGTTGGAAGCGGTGTTTGCCGATGCCGATTTAGTCTTGCACGGCGCCCTAGACCGCGCCGGTAACCCGCAACTTGGCCGTGATGCCGGCGAGCAATTTGGTATCGTTTCCGCTGTGCAGTTGAGCGATGACGTCGATGCGGCCTTAAAAAATGCCGATGTCTTGGTTGACTTTACCCGCCCAGAAGCCAGCATGGCTTACCTCGCTTCCTGCCAGAAGCACGGGGTAAAAATGATCATAGGCACAACCGGCTTTTCTGCAGAACAAAAGTTGGCCATTGAGCTTGCTGCCAAACAAACCGCCATTGTCTTTGCGCCGAATATGAGCGTGGGCGTGACCTTGTTAATTAATTTGGTGCAAGCCGCCGCCAAGGTCTTGCATAGCGGTTACGACATCGAAATATTGGAAGCGCACCACAGGCACAAAGTGGATGCGCCATCGGGCACCGCTTTGCGTTTAGGTGAGGCGGCCGCCAGTGCCTTGGGCCGTAATTTAGACGAGTGCGCAGTTTACGGCCGTGAGGGCGTCACCGGTGAGCGTGACCCCAGCACCATAGGTTTTGCCACCGTGCGTGGCGGCGACGTGGTCGGTGATCACACGGTCTTGTTTGCTGGGACCGGTGAGCGCGTGGAGTTAACACATAAAGCCAGCAGTCGCGCGACCTTCGCCTTGGGCGCCTTGCGCGCCGCTAAATTTTTAAGCAGCAAGCAGCATGGCTTATTTGACATGCAAGACGTGCTCAATTTGCGCTAAGCTTGATTTGCCTTGCTGGCTTTTTTTGCCAGGTAATTACGCGGGATATTTTTGCAATACGTCGTTGAAATCCGAGCCGACTTTCGCTATAATTCGTTAATTCTGAAACGGGAAGAGTACACCTACTCCTCCCGTTTTACGTATCTGCCATCCGTTCATGATGGAAAACGACTTTATAAACGATCATTAATGGCCTTTAAAAAATAAAGGCCATTAAAACAAGGAGTTGCCGTGTCACAAAACCTGCCCGCCGTACTAGTACTTGCAGATGGAACTGTGTTTCGTGGTCGTTCTATTGGAGCATCGGGTCAGGCTTCTGCCGGCCAAACAGTCGGTGAGGTGGTGTTTAACACCGCCATGACCGGTTACCAAGAAATCTTAACCGATCCTTCCTACACCAAACAAATTGTTACCCTAACTTACCCACACATAGGCAATTATGGCGTCAACCTAGAAGACGTGGAGTCTGGCCAAGTTTATGCCGCCGGTTTGATCATTCGTGACTTGCCTCTGATACACAGTAATTTCAGAAACAGCCAATCCTTAAGCGAGTATTTGGTGGCCAATAAAGTGGTGGCCATCGCCGATATCGACACGCGTAAGCTCACGCGCATTCTTCGAGAAAAAGGCGCCCAAGCCGGTGCCATCATCGCCGGTGAGGCGGATGAGGCAAAAGCCATTGCCGCCGCCATGAGTTTGATTCAAGGCTTTCCTGGTTTGACTGGCATGGATTTGGCCAAAGTGGT
Source organism: Pseudomonadota bacterium (assembly GCA_041172285.1). Taxonomy (GTDB): domain Bacteria; phylum Pseudomonadota; class Gammaproteobacteria; order Burkholderiales; family Methylophilaceae; genus Methylotenera. Next base: position 3,596 of record JBEDKJ010000035.1, on the reverse strand, counting down.
CAGCTGCAGCAAGCCCTATGAATTCACTGAGGCCGAGTGGGCATTAGGCCAAGGCTTTAGCCAGCCGCCGGCTAAAAAATTCCACGTCGTGGCTTACGATTATGGCGTCAAGCGTAATATTTTGCGCATGTTGGTCTCGCGCGGTTGCAAAGTCACCGTGGTGCCGGCGCAAACCCCAGCGGCCGATGTCTTAGCCTACCAGCCGGATGGGGTGTTTTTATCCAATGGGCCGGGCGACCCGGCACCATGCGATTACGCTATTGCTGCCATTAAAACCATAGTCGACAGCGGCATGCCTACCTTCGGTATTTGCTTGGGCCACCAATTGTTGGCCCTAGCCAGCCAAGCAAAAACCCACAAAATGAAATTTGGTCACCACGGTGCCAATCACCCGGTGCAGGACATCAAAACCAAACGCGTTTACATTACCAGCCAGAACCATGGCTTTGCCGTGGACGCGACCAGCTTACCGGCCAACCTTAAAACCACGCATGTCTCTTTGTTTGATGGCAGCTTGCAAGGCATAGCCCGTTCCGATAAACCGGCCTTTAGTTTCCAAGGTCACCCTGAGGCCAGCCCTGGCCCGACTGAAATGAGTTATTTGTTTGATCAATTTATTGAATTAATGGAGACAGGCCGTTAGTCGGCAGTCGCTAGGCTTAGCTTACCCCCAAGTTTACGGACAGGGTTAGGCAAGCACTCACGACCAAAGACGGGCAACAAAATTATGGCAAAACGTAAAGACATTAAATCCATACTTATCATAGGCGCTGGGCCTATTGTGATTGGTCAAGCCTGCGAGTTTGATTACTCCGGTGCCCAAGCCTGCAAAGCATTACGCGAAGAAGGCTACCGTGTCATATTGGTGAACTCCAACCCCGCCACCATCATGACCGATCCAGAAATGGCCGATGCCACTTACATTGAGCCGGTGACTTGGCAAGTGGTGGAAAAGATTATTGCCAAAGAACGCCCGGATGCCTTGTTGCCTACCATGGGTGGGCAAACCGCACTCAACTGCGCCTTGGATTTGGATAAACACGGTGTCTTAGCAAAATACAAAGTGGAATTAATCGGCGCCACCAAAGAGGCCATAGACAAGGCCGAAGACAGGCAAAAATTCAAAGAAGCCATGACCAAGATAGGCTTAGGTTCAGCCCGTTCCGTGATTGCTCACAGTATGGAAGAAGCCTTGCAAGTGCAACCTGGCATCGGTTACCCAGCGATTATTCGCCCGTCCTTTACCATGGGCGGCAGCGGCGGTGGCATTGCCTACAACCGTGAAGAATTCGTGGCCATCTGCGAGCGCGGTTTGGATGCTTCGCCGACCAGCGAATTGCTGATTGAGGAGTCTTTGCTGGGTTGGAAAGAATACGAAATGGAAGTGGTGCGCGACTCTGCCGACAATTGCATCATCGTCTGCTCCATCGAAAACTTAGACCCAATGGGTGTGCATACCGGTGACTCGATTACCGTTGCACCAGCCCAAACCTTGACCGATAAAGAATACCAAATCATGCGCAATGCCTCGCTGGCAGTATTGCGTGAAATTGGTGTGGACACCGGCGGTTCGAACGTCCAGTTTGCCATCAACCCAGCTGACGGTCGCATGATTGTGATTGAGATGAACCCCCGCGTGTCGCGTTCGTCTGCGCTGGCGTCCAAAGCCACCGGTTTCCCTATTGCTAAAGTGGCCGCTAAATTGGCGGTGGGCTTTACCTTAGACGAATTGCGTAACGAAATTACCGGCGGTGCAACGCCGGCTTCCTTTGAGCCGTCTATCGATTACGTGGTGACCAAGATACCTCGGTTTGCTTTTGAGAAATTCCCGCAAGCCGATTCGCGTTTAACCACGCAAATGAAATCGGTGGGCGAAGTGATGGCCATGGGCCGCACCTTCCAAGAATCCTTCCAAAAAGCCTTGCGCGGTTTGGAAGTGGGCGTCGACGGTTTGGATGAAAAAACCACCGACCTAGACTTGATCACCAAGGAAATGGGTGTGCCTGGGCCCGAACGCATTTGGTACGTGGCCGATGCCTTTAGGTTGGGCATGAGCGTGGACGAGGTGTACGCTATTTGCAAAATAGACCATTGGTTCTTGGTGCAAATTAAAGATTTGATAGACCGCGAGCAAGCCTTAAAAGGCAAGCAGATCGCCGATCTGGATAAAGTCGCCATGCTGAAATTAAAACGCAGCGGTTTCTCCGATAGGCGTTTAGCCAGCTTGCTTAATACCGATCAGCACGCCGTGCGCGCCTATCGCCAAGCCCTGCAAGTGCGCCCCGTTTATAAACGCGTTGACACTTGTGCGGCAGAGTTTGCGACCAACACCGCTTACATGTATTCCAGCTACGAAGAAGAATGCGAATCCGCCCCAAGCGATAAGAAAAAAATCATGATATTGGGCGGCGGTCCTAACCGCATCGGCCAGGGCATTGAGTTTGATTATTGCTGCGTGCACGCCGCATTTGCCATGCGCGATGACGGTTATGAAACCATCATGGTTAACTGCAATCCGGAAACCGTCTCCACCGATTACGACACCTCAGACCGCTTGTATTTTGAGCCGGTGACCCTAGAAGACGTGTTGGAAATTGTCGCCATCGAAAAACCGGTCGGCGTGATCGTGCAGTACGGCGGCCAAACCCCATTAAAATTAGCGCGTGATTTAGAGAAAGCCGGCGTGCCGATCATAGGCACCACACCGGACGCGATTGATAAAGCCGAAGACCGCGAGCGTTTCCAAAAAATGCTGCAAGAACTGGGCCTAAAACAACCGCCTAACCGCACCGCCAGAACACCAGAAGAAGCCATACGCTTGGCCCTAGAGATAGGCTACCCCTTGGTGGTTAGACCTAGTTATGTGTTGGGTGGTCGCGCGATGGAAATCGTGCAAGAGCAATCGCAATTAGAGCGTTACATGCGCGAGGCGGTGAAGGTATCCAACGAATCGCCGGTGCTATTGGATCGATTCTTAAACGATGCCTTGGAAGTGGACGTGGATGCCTTGTGCGACAGCACTGGCGACGTCATCATAGGCGGCATCATGGAGCACGTTGAACAAGCCGGTGTGCATTCGGGAGACTCCGCTTGCTCCTTGCCACCGTATAGCTTGTCGGCTAAGTTGCAGGACGAATTGCGCGAGCAAACCAAACAAATGGCCCGCGCCTTAGGCGTGGTCGGTTTGATGAACGTGCAGTTTGCCATCCAAGGCAAAACCGTTTACGTGTTAGAAGTGAACCCTCGCGCATCGCGGACCGTGCCTTTTGTTTCTAAAGCCTGCGGTTTGCAATTGGCCAAAGTAGCGGCACGTTGCATGATAGGCACATCGCTAAAAGCACAAGGCGTGACCCGTGAAATCATCCCGCCATTCTATTCCGTGAAAGAGGCGGTGTTCCCCTTCATCAAATTCCCTGGGGTGGACACGATTTTAGGCCCAGAAATGAAATCCACCGGTGAGGTGATGGGCGTAGGCGCTACCTTTGCTGAGGCGTTCTTGAAGTCGCAACTGGGCGCCTCCACCAAACTGCCGGAAGGCGGTCGCGCTTTCATTAGCGTGCGCAAAGAAGACTACAACAAAGTGGTGGAAATCGCCC
>JBEDKJ010000034.1:0-16514 GCA_041172285.1 Pseudomonadota bacterium | reverse complement strand
GTTTGGCATCCTTGGCCAATTTGCCCGCCATCAACCAACCATTGGGTGCCACTTCCACTAAATTACTCACCTTCCAACCGTTTTCATCGGTACCGATGGCGGTCACTTGGTGGGCTTCAGGGAACAAGGTGCGCAGCATGAAGTTTTTGGTAATGGCGTGCTCACCGTATAGGCTAGCAAACGAGACACGGGCATCCGCACCGTATTGCGCTGACGCCATGTCCAAGGCGATACCAGGCGACACCGTCATGCCCAAGTACTCGGCCACGGATTCCAAGCCGCGTAAATTATTGTCGTCCACCAACCAAAGCAAATTGCCGCCACGTTCTAAGTAAGCTTTGATTTTTTTCGCTTCCACATCGCTGACGTTCACTTGTGGGCTAGCAATCACCAACATCGCGCCATTGCTAGGCACTGCTTGCGCCACGGTTAAATCGGGGTTGGCAAACTTGAAGCCTTTTTTCTCCAGTTGCTTACCGAACTCACCGATGTCGTGGTTTTTAACACCCAACAAATTGCGCTCGCCGTGGCCGTCTAAATACATCACCGCTTGCTGATTGGTACGCGATAAACGCACCAACAAATTGGTCATCTCTTGCTCGGCAATCGGCGGAATAATGTGCTCAGAACGCTTGTTGTATTCCACCACCACTTCGCCGTCTTCTTTCACGCCGGCATCTTGGGCCAATTTAGGCTCGATGGATGGGTTGATGAACTTCAAATTCACGTTCTTTTTTTCGCGTTGGTAGCGGGCGATAAAATCGATCATGCCCTTACGGAAATTGTCGCCGCCCGACGCGTCGTCTTTGGTGGCAAACACGGTAATGTTAATCGGCTCTTTCATTTGCTTGAGCACGTTAACGCTGCCTTGCGTCAAGATATTGCGGTTAGCTTGCGTGATGTCTTTTGCCACATGGTATTGGCTGGCCAGATAGCCCAGCAACACCACCAGCATTAAAAACAGCACGACAAAGAAACTGTTTTGCACTAAAAGTTGAAAACGCAATTTACGATTAATATTCATTTCATCCGACCTAAAATTTCACTGCAACAAACACGATAAAAAACTTAACCACGCAAGCGATCTGCATCCAAGCGACGCACGGTTAAAGTTAAAAAGCTGGCAATAAACAACGCAAAGTAAGCAATGTCAGCGGTATCAATCAAGCCACCGGCAAACGATTGAAAGTGGCGCGTTAAGGACAAACTGGCCAAGGTGTTACTTGGGTCGCCGGCAAAAAAGCGGTCTAAAAACATCAAGGCAAACAGCGCGATAAAGGTCAAAATCGCCGCCACCACAGGCTGTTGCGTGATGCTAGAAAAATACAAACCGAGCGCAGAAAAGCTTGCCACCATCAGCAACAAACCAATGGAGTTGGCCACGATGAAACCAAAATCGATGTCCGCCCAGATATTCAAGGTAGACAACATGGCAGCGATGTACACCACCAAGATGCTTAAGAAAGCCACCAAGCCTAAAAATTTACCCAAGACGATTTCAGTTAAGGACAAAGGTGCACTGAATAGAAACGGTAAGGTTTGGCTGCGGCGTTCTTCAGACACCAAACGCATGGACAACAAAGGCACGGCAAACAACACCATAAAGGACGCAAAGCCATAGACATTTTGCCCGACAAACTGCGTTACCCCTGTGCGCTCAGCCGGGCGCATGGCGCCTGACATCACGGCAAAGTAATCGTTAACGCCGTTTAGGTAGTAAGTCCCAAACGAGAACATCAACAAGGCCAAGATCACCCAGCCCATGGGCGAGGCAAACATACTTTTTAATTCTTTTCTTGCTACATTAATAATCATGATGATTCCTTAAGCCGCCTCTTGTTCTTGGTAAGTCAGCTGCACAAACACGTCTTCCAAACTGGTTTGGTCTGGGCCAATTTGATACAAGCCCCAACCCTTGGCCACGGCCGCTTGCACAATGGCTTCTGCCGGGGTAGCCCCATCGGCAAAACGCACGCGCATTAAATGATCGGACACGCTTTCGGCTTCTTCGACGCCGGCGATTTTTAACAGTTCAGCCGCTTTCGGTGGTTTATTCATGGCGATCAACAATTTGTTGCCTATGCGTTGTTTTTTCAACACATCGATGGCGCCGTTAAAGACCAATTTGCCTTTATCGATAATCTGCACGTGATCGCAGACCATTTCCACTTCCGGCAAGATGTGCGTGGAAATAATCACGCTGCGCTCGCTGCCGACTTCGCGGATTAAGGCGCGGATGTCACGAATTTGTATGGGGTCCAAACCAACGGTAGGCTCGTCCAAAATCACCACCATGGGGTTATGAATGATGGCTTGGGCAATGCCCACGCGCTGTTGGTAACCGTTGGATAAGTTTTCGATTAAGCGTTTGCTCATGTGGCTTAAACCGCAACGCTCTTTAGCCAACTCAACGGCTTTTTTGATGTGCGAGCCGCTAACGCGATGCAACCTGGCGGCGATGGTTAAGTACTCGTCCACCGTCAACTCTTTGTACAAGGGGCGCATTTCTGGCAAGTAGCCGATCAAGGCCTTGGCTTCTTTAGGATTTTCCATCATGTCGATGCCGCAGATTTTGACGCTGCCGTTACTGGGCGCCAAATTGCCGGTCAACATTTTCATGGTGGTGGATTTACCTGCCCCATTGGGACCGAGAAAACCCAGTACTTGGCCTTTGCTTAAATTAAAACTGACATTGCTGACGGCTTCTCTGCCGCCATAAAGGCGCGTAAGACCAATGGCCTCTACTGTAAAATCATTCATAGTCACTCAATTCAAAAAACGCATTATAAAAAATAATGATGGTCAACCGTTACCAGTCAATGCTGGCGTATTATTCAGGGAGCATAACAGAAAATTTCTGGCGCAATGTCTAACCCACGCGTAATTATGTGGGAACTTGCGCTAACTGTCACGCACTAAGAAATGCCGTTTATAATGGGCCATAGTTTAATGACCATGACCATTGAATTGGGTTGCTAAACCAGCTCAACTATTTTTTAACTTTACAGTGCCACTACTAACTTATGCGCCCAACTAAAAATGCAAGCACCTCCATCGCTCAAACCCGTTTGTGGTTAACCCGCGGCTTAATAGCGAGCACCCTAGTCTTGAGCGCATGCGCTAGCAACGGCAGCTACCACAGCCAGCCCGGTCAAACCAAAACCAACCCAGACGGCGCCGTCACGGCGGAATTTGTCTACCGCTACTTAATTGCTGAAGTGGCTGGCCAGCGCGGCGATTTAGCCACCTCGGGCACAATATTTTACGAATTGGCCAAGACCACGCGCAACCCAGGCTTGGCTGAACGCGCCGCCAAAGTCTCGGCTTACGGCAACGTAGGCCAACTGACCATGCCCGCTGTTAAACTTTGGGCCGAACTGGACCCAAGCTCCAACGAAGCGCAACAAGCCATGACAGAAATGTTGGTCGGCTCTGGCAAACTAAAAGAAGCACAGCCGTTTTTAGCGCAACTGTTTGTTAAAGAAGAAACCCGCGCCGGTGGCTTTTTATACTTAAGCACCTTGCTAAGTCGCAACCCAGACAAAGCCGCGGTGTTGAACTTGGTGCAAGCCTTGGCTAAACCCTACCCAGAATTGGCCGAAGCGCAATTTGCTATTGCCCAATCGGCTTGGGCTGCCCATAAAGACAGCGCGGCCTTAGACGCCTTAAACAAAATTGAAACGCTCAAACCCGATTGGCCGATAGCCGCCTTACTCAAAGGCCAAGTGTTGTCCGAACAAAACCCACTAACGGCCATTAATTTTTACCAAGACTTTCTCGACCAACACCCGGACGCCAACGAAATTCGCTTAAACATGGCCAAGCTAATGGTCAGCCAAAAGCAATACGATTTAGCCAAGGCCAACTTCCCCATCCTACTGGCTAACGCTAAAAACAGCGAAGCCAAAAATGCCGCTGAAGTCACGGCCATAATCGGCTTGTTGTCCTACCAAGGGGGCGACTACCCGGCAGCAGAAGGCTACTTTCAAGAAGCGCTTAAATTAGGCTTCAAAGACGCCGATCAAATTTACCTTTACTTGGGCCAAGTTAACGAAAAACTCAACCAAGCCGAGCTGAGCTTGAGCTGGTATAACAAAGTGGCGCCCGGTCAGCATTATTTAGAGGCGCAAGTTAACATCGCCACTGCCATGGCCCGTGGCGGCAGGGTGGATCAAGCCATAGACAAACTAGACAGCTTGGACAACCTAAACACCCAACAACAAATCATTGTCATTCAAACCGAAGCCTCCTTGTTGGTGAAAGCCGGTCGTCACCAAGAAGCCTTTGATTTGCTCGACAAAGCCGTGAAAAACTTACCCAATACCGCTGACCTGGTCTACGACTATGCCTTAGCGGCCGAGCGCTTAAAGAAGTTTGATTTAATGGAAGACGAGCTGCGCAAAACAATCAAAGACATGCCTAACTTTGCCGCCGCTTACAACGCACTGGGCTATTCGTTTGCTGACCGAAACATCAAGCTAAACGAAGCCTTAAGCCTCATAGAAAAAGCCTTAAGCCTCAGCCCAAATGACCATTACATACTAGACAGCTTAGGTTGGGTGCATTTCCGAAAAGGCAATTTGAACAAAGCCTTGGACTACTTACAACAGGCCTACCAATACAATGCCGACCCAGAGATTGCCGCGCATTTGAGCGAGGTGTTATGGCAACAAGGCAAGCAGGACCAAGCCAACGTGGTATTGAACGAGGCGCTTCGTAATTACCCGGACAACGAAATACTCAAAACCACGCGCAACAAACTCAAACCTTAAATGCCGGCAGGCCAGACCATGCATTCGATTCGCGCCTACCTGACGCTGTGTTTGCTGGCCACCTTGGCGGCATGCAGTAGCCTGCCTACCCAAGCGCCCACCCCCACAGCGGCCAGCTTAAGCCTGCATCAACAGCACCTCGCCAGCTTGAGTCGCATACAGCGCTTTGAACTCAAAGGCCGATTGGGCGTGCAAGCCGACGGTAAAGGCTACAGCGCGAACCTACTATGGCAGCACAATGCCGAGCAAGACGACATCCGCATTTATTCCCCCTTAGGCGGGCAACTGGCGCGCATACAAAAAACCGCGGACGGCATACGCTTGGAAGACGCGCAAGGCCAAGTGAGCGTGGGTAAGGATGCCGAGAGCCTCACCCAATCACTATTGGGCTGGCGCATGCCACTAAGCGGCTTGGCCGATTGGGTCTTGGGTCGACCGCTTAATGCCGCCACGGCCAGCCTAACTTGGGACGAAGCCGGCAACACCATAAGCCTAAACGAAGCCGATTGGGCCATCGCCTACCAACAGTACCAAGCCAGTCCGGACGTATTTTTGCCGCACAAATTAAGCCTTAAAAATGCACGCGTGCAATTAAAACTCATCGTGGAAAAGTGGACTGTAGAATAAAGCCAGCCAGCTAAAATTTAGCCCGTGGTGACTATCTGATAAAATGCTGGCATGCCCGATTTTCAAACTTTTTTAGCCCCCGCAAAAATCAATTTGTTTTTGCACATCACCGGCCAACGCCCTGATGGCTACCACCTATTGCAAACCGTGTTTAGGCTAATAGACCTGCACGACACCATCCATCTCAAAGTCCGTGAGGATGGTCAAATTAGCCGCGTTAACGACATCGCTGGCGTGCCAGCCGAATACGATTTGTGCGTGCGCGCCGCGCGGGTGCTCCAAAAACACAGCGGTTGCACCTTGGGCGTGGACCTGCAGGTGGAAAAACGCATTCCCATGGGCGGCGGTTTAGGCGGCGGCAGCTCAGACGCGGCCACGGTCTTGCTAGCATTAAATACGCTTTGGCAACTCAATTTAAAACGCCGCGATTTGCTGACGCTAGGCCTGCAATTGGGCGCCGATGTGCCCTTCTTTATCCACGGGCAAAACGCTTGGGCGGAAGGGGTGGGCGAACGCCTACAAAGCATTTCATTGGCTGATGCCTGCTACCTAGTGCTAACGCCCGATGTGCATGTGTCTACCGCGCAAATATTTGCCAATAAGCAATTGACAAAAAATGCTATTCCTAAGACAATGTCGGACTTTTCAAGGGCAGCAAACAACGCGTCAGTGAATTCAGGGCAACACAACACCGAATTTACCAACCAGCTTGAAAAAGCAGTTTGCAGCGATTACCCAGCCGTATCAGCTTGTTTAACTTGGCTTAAGCAATTTGGTGATGCCAGAATGAGCGGCTCGGGCGCCTCGGTTTTTGTCGAAGTGGCCAATGAAAAAATAGCGCACGAAATCTGCCAACAAAATCCAGCGCAAGTGCTGGGCTTTGCGGTGCAAAGTTTTGTCGCTAAGGGGTTGAATCAACACCCTTTAATCGACTACGCGTCCGATTAAGCAGTTTGATTAACAATTGGGGAGTCGCCAAGTTGGTTAAGGCACTGGGTTTTGATCCCAGCATCCGAAGGTTCGAGTCCTTCCTCCTCAGCCAAATTTTTTAGTGCAGACCGTCTGTCTGCATGGTGTTAAATAAAAGCGTGTAGATTATTGATTTACGCGCTTTTATTTTTTATGGATTTTTATTGACAGTTTGATGCCGGCACGCGTCGGCACGACAGGGAATCAACAGATGTCTAACGGCAACTTGATGGTCTTTACCGGCTCGGCCAACCCAGCTTTAGCAGAACAAGTAGCTAAACATTTGGGCATAGAGCTAGGTCGCGCACACGTTGGCACGTTCAGCGATGGTGAAACCACAGTGGAGTTGTTAGAAAACGTACGCGGTCGCGATGTGTTTGTCTTGCAATCGACCAGCCACCCGACCAACGACAGCCTAATGGAAGTCATGGTCATGGTAGACGCTTTGCGTCGCTCATCGGCCGGTCGTATTACCGCGGCGATTCCTTACTTTGGTTACTCACGGCAAGATCGCCGTCCACGCTCAGCACGCGTGGCCATTACCGCTAAGGTAGTGGCTAATATGCTCACCGGTGTCGGCGTTAACCGCCTGCTCACCATGGATTTGCACTCGGATCAAATTCAAGGCTTCTTTGATATTCCGGTGGACAACATTTACGCCACCCCGATTTTATTGGCCGATTTGCTCTTGCAAAACCACGATAATTTAATGGTAGTGTCACCCGATGTGGGTGGCGTGGTGCGTGCCCGTGCGGCCGCCAAACAATTGGGTTCGGACTTGGCGATCATAGACAAACGCCGTCCTAAACCGAATGTCGCCAAAGTAATGAACATCATCGGCGATGTAGCCGGTCGCACTTGCGTGATCATGGACGACATGGTCGATACCGCCAACACCTTGTGTGAAGCGGCAGCGGCCTTAAAAAAACACGGTGCGAAAAAAGTGATTGCCTATGCCACCCACCCAGTTTTATCCGGTGGCGCAGCAGCCCGCATCATGGCATCGGAATTAGACGAATTAGTGGTGACCAACACCATTGCATTGGGCGACGAAACCGCCCATTGCAAAAAAATACGCGTATTGAGTGCGGCCGAATTGCTCGCCGAAACCATACGCCGTATCAGCAGTGAAGATTCCGTGTCTTCATTGTTCATGGATTAATAAACGGTTTTTATCCCTGCACACTGGTCGCGGTGTGCAGTTTTTGTGTAGGAAGGCTGTCGAAAGCCTAGTAGTAAATTTAGGAGCAGTAAAATGACCATTGAAATTAAAGCAGTAAAACGTGATGCTAAAGGTACGGGTGCGAGCCGCCGTCTACGTCACGCTGGGTCTGTGCCAGGTGTAGTGTACGGTGCAGGTAAAGAAGCAGTCACCATTTTGGTGGATGCCAAAGAACTATTTTTAGAGTTCCGCCACGAAGCGTTCCACGCATCCGTGCTAGACCTAAACCTAGATGGCAAAAAAGAAAGCGTATTGCTACGTGATTTCCAAATGCACCCAGTGCGTAACACTATTCAACACGTGGACTTCCAACGCGTTAGCGCCACAGAAAAAATCCACGTTAAAGTGCCATTCCACTTTATCAATGCAGACATCGCCCCAGGCGTTAAATTGAGCGGCGGTATCGTTGCCCACATCTTAACTGAGGCCGAAGTAAGCTGCTTGGCTAAAGATTTGCCTGAGTTCATTGAAGTGGACGTGGCTAAATTGGAAATGGGTCACGCTATCCATTTATCTGAAATCGCCCTACCAAAAGGCGTGACTTTCGTGCAATTGGCTCACGGCAACGACGCCGGTGTGGTATCGATTGCTAAAACACGTGGTAGCGTTTCTGAAGCCACTGCTGAAACAACTGAAGCCGCCGCACCTGCAGCCACACCAGCCGCAGACGCTTAAGTAAAGCTGTTTTAAGTTTAAGCATGCAAGACAACGCGCACATTCTCATGAAGTGCGCGTTTTTTATTGCTACTATAACGCCATGACACCCATTAAACTTTTTGTCGGCCTCGGCAACCCCGGTGGCCAATACGAAGCCACCCGGCACAACGCCGGCTTTTGGTGGGTAGACTTAGTGGCAGCCAGCAATAACAGCCCGCTCAAACTAGACAGCAAATTTTTAGGCATGGTCGGCAAGCTCAGTAACAGCAACGACACCTGGTTGCTCAAACCCAACACCTTTATGAACGCCAGCGGTAAAGCGGTAGCGGCCTTGGCCAACTACTACAAAATTTTGCCCGAACAAATCCTGGTGATACACGACGAATTGGATTTGCCGGCCGGCACGGTAAAACTGAAAAAAGCCGGTGGCCACGGTGGCCACAATGGTTTAAAAGACATCGCTGCCGCCTTGGGCACGCCGGATTTTTGGCGCTTGCGTTTGGGCATAGGCCACCCGGGCGACAGAAACGAAGTGGTTAACTTCGTGCTAAAAGCCCCGACCAAAGACGAACAAAGCGCCCTAGACGGCGCCATAGATAAAAGTCTGACCATCTTACCGCAGCTCTTAAGCGGGGATTTTGAACAAGCAATGTTAAAATTGCACTCTAAGTAAAAACACGAAATTAACACGCAAGCATTGCGTTAAAAATGAACTGGAAAACAACATGAAATGTGGAATTGTCGGCTTGCCTAACGTAGGAAAATCTACGCTATTTAACGCCATCACCAAAGCAGGCATCGCCGCAGAAAACTACCCTTTCTGCACCATAGAACCCAACGTCGGCATTGTCGAAGTGCCCGACACGCGCATGCAAGCCTTGGTTGACATCGTCCACCCACAAAAAACCCAACCGGCCATCGTGGAAATGGTCGACATCGCCGGCCTAGTGGCAGGCGCCTCAAAAGGCGAAGGCTTGGGCAATAAATTCTTGGCCAACATCCGCGAGACCGATGCCATTGCCCACGTGGTGCGTTGCTTTGAAGACAGCAACGTGATTCATGTATCAAACAAAATTGACCCACTGTCCGACATTGAAGTGATCAACACCGAGTTGGCTTTGGCCGACATGGAAACCGTGGAAAAGACCATGCAACGCGAAGGCAAAAAAGCCAAAAGTGGCGACAAAGATGCCATCGCATTAATGGCCGTGTTGGACAAAATATTGCCTGGCTTAAACGAAGCCAAAGCGGTGCGCACGCTGGGCTTGGATAACGACGAATTAAGCCTATTAAAACCGCTTTGTTTAATCACCGTGAAACCGGTGATGTACTTAGCCAACGTCGACGAGAGCGGTTTTGAAAACAACCCCTTGCTGCAAAAAGTAATGGATTTAGGCAAAGCCGAGCACGCCCCAGTGGTGGCCATCTGCGCCAAAATCGAATCGGAAATCTCCGAATTGGACGACGACGATAAATCGCTATTCTTAGCCGAACTAGGCCAAGACGAACCAGGCTTAAACCGCGTGATTCGTGCGGCCTACGCCCTGCTTGGCTTGCAAACCTACTTCACCGCCGGCGTGCAAGAAGTGCGCGCGTGGACCATTAAAAAAGGCGCCACCGCCCCGCAAGCTGCCGGCGTGATCCACACCGACTTTGAACGCGGCTTCATTCGTGCCGAAGTCATTCAATACGACGAGTTCGTTAAAAACAAAGGCGAACAAGGCGCAAAAGAGGCAGGCAAAATGCGCTTAGAAGGCAAAGAATACATCGTGCAAGATGGCGACGTGATGCACTTTAGATTTAACGTCTAATTAGCAAACTATTTTTGACAAGGCCAGCCTAAAACACTAGAATTGCGCCCTTGTTTGCGTTTTAAGCAATAAAAAACAACCGGTTTACCTGGTGATGTAGCTCAGCTGGTTAGAGCACAGGATTCATAATCCTGGGGTCGAGGGTTCAAGTCCCTCTTTCACCACCAAACAAAACGCCCCTTTCGAAAGATTGGGGCGTTTTCATTTGTCGGCGGCCACCCGCAACAAGCACTCGACGAAACCGCCAATCCTATCGATAATGGCAAAGTCTATTTCACTAAAAATTTCATGATGCCGATAACGCGATGAAAAAGAAAACACCGGCTTGGGTCACCACTAAAAATCAGATTTCGCACGACGAAAAAATTGTCTTCGTCGGTCAGCTCGGGGCCGAGGGTGTTATTGACGGCAAATTGCCCAACGGGGAGCCCTACGATTGGAGCAAAGCAACCCGCAGTCGTAAATCCAGATTCAGAAAATAAGAACAAGTTTGGCCTCTAGCATTAAAATAACCGTTTACTCAGCACCACGCACTTACAGTCAGTTAGCTTGGTTTTATTTGAAGAATCCCATGCCCAGTTTATTAAGCCTCCCTAAGCAGCCCCTACCATTGGCCTTGTTAGCGACATTACGCCAGCCAAGCGTCCCAGCAAAAAAAAGTGCCAGCCACCTTGCTCCATGGGTGCTTTTTTGCCTAGGCCAATTGCTGCTCAGCTCCAACGCGCTGGCTGATAACGAATCACCAAGCACAAACAGCAACGCCAGCAGCACCACGCTCAGCGCCTACCTTGAGGGGTATTATTTACACGACTTTAATCAGAGCAACGCCCGCAGTCGGCCCAGTTTTGCTTACAGCCACAATGCCGTTGAAACCGCAAAAGTAAACTTAGGCTTTTTGAAGCTTAATCACCAAGCAGACAGCACACGCCTTAACTTGGCATTAAGCGCCGGCAGTTACATGCGCAGCAACTACGCGGCCGAACCCCAAACCCTGCAACACCTACTGGAAGCCAATGTGGGCTTAAAGCTTGGGCACAACCTATGGTTGGATGCCGGCGTCATGCCCTCGCACATTGGCTTTGAAAGCGCCATCGGCCTAGACAACTGGACGCTCACCAGAAGCATGCTGGCAGACAATTCACCGTACTTTGAAACAGGCGTCAAACTCAGTTACACATCGGACGATGGCAAGTGGCTGGCCAGTGGCCTGCTGTTAAACGGCTGGCAAAAAATAAACCCCAAGGACGGCAACACCAACCCGGCTTTGGGCTACCAATTAAGCTACAAGCCCAATGCAAACACCACGCTTAACAGCAGCGCCTACTTGGGCGAAGAGCAAGCCACGGACGGCAAAAGAACGCGGTATTTTCATAATTTTTACGGGCAATTTCAGTTGAGCGATCGCTGGCACGCCATCATCGGTTTGGATACCGGCGCCGAACAAGCCACCGCCCATGCCAAGCACCATCACGTGTGGTATTCACCGGTGGCGCTGCTGCAATACCGTTATTCGGATAGGGTGTCGGTGAGCGCCAGAGCCGAATACTACCAAGACGCCAACCAAGTGATTGTAAAAACCAATGGCGCCAATGGCTTTAAAACCTGGGCCTATTCAGCCAACCTTGATTACAAGGTGTCTCAGTATTTCACTGTGCGAACCGAGTTAAGAGGCTTTGACAGCCAAGACGCCATTTTCCCTGACAACAACGGCTACAGCAGTCAGAGCGTCATGGCTACAACGGCCGCCATCTGGCATTATTGATCGGCATCGAGCGCAACCAAAAAAATGCCGCATTAGCTGAAGCAAAACGGAATTATTGGCTACATGACCAGTCTGTATGTGTACTGAAACCCAATCAGTACACTAACCATCTCAAAAGGATACCGTCATGCAAGCAGTTAACAGCGCCTCTCCTACCAGCCCAACGCCTGGCATCGCGCCAAGCAAGCTCCCTACATCAAACAAATTTGAGCCCAGCAAAAATGCCGAGCTCAACGCCACGCCCGCCAAACCCAGCCAATTGCTGGTGGCCACCTGCGATTGCGTTTAAGCCAATCTGCCGATTTTTTAGATTTGACTTAACTTTTAAGGGCTTTCGCGCTGCCTTAAGCCCACTTCCAACTCGTAGTCTTCGGCGATGTCCGGATCGATAGCGGTTAACTGCGCACTGACCAATTTCACTTGTTGCTCGTCGCCTTGGGTTTTGGCCATCACGCCCAATTGGTAAATGGCGCTGGAATGCTTGGGTGCCAACTGCAGCACTTTTGCGTAACTTTTCTTGGCGGCATCAAACTCTTGCAAGCCTTGTTGCGCCAAGCCTAAATGCATCCACGCTTCGGCGTTGTCTTTTTCCACGCTCACCCAAGTTTTAGAAATGATTTCCAAGGTGCTCCATGCACCGGTTTTCAACGGTTGCACGGCTTGCATGAAGAACGGCCGCTCTTTCGGTGGCACGTCCCAAAACGGCGATTCCATCGGTGTGGTCAATAAGATGTCGGGTTGCTTGAGCAAGGCTTGCACCCACTTCATCGGCAAGCTGTAGTAATAGGCATCGCGGCCCGGGCTTTTAAAGGTGGTGAAACCCACCAAGCGGCCTTGGTAATCCAACAGCGCCCCGCCGCTGGCACCCATGCTAAAGCCGGATGTGGTGCGGATCAGCACGCTGTCGTCAAAGGGAATCAAGGCCTTGACCGTGCCAAACGATTCGGTAGGGCGCGGGGCATTGCCCGAGTAACCCAACGCGACGATGTGCTGCTCGTATTGCAAGGCGGTGCTGTCGCCATGCGGAAACGGCGTCAGGGGTAAATCGTCAAACTTAAGTATGCATAAATCGTGGCGCCAATCGGCTTTCATGGCAATCGGCGCGTAGCTGTTGCCCAATTTATTAACGGCTATGCCACGGGCGTTGGCCACCACATGGCAATTGGTTGCCACGTGATTCACCGCCACCACCACGCCCGAGCCTATGCCGGTTTGACCATTTTTATCTTGCACGCGCACCTTGGCCACCGAGTGACTCAAGGCCAAAATGAATTCTGGCTTGGGGGTTTGGTCAGCCTGCGCCGGCGTAGCCAACAGCAAGCTGGCGGCGGCCAATAAAGCCAAGGGGAGATGGGTGATGGTGTGTTTCATAATGTGGGCCCGTGCATATAAACGTATAGTAGCTGTCTGAGAACAGTTTTGTCATAAAGTTCTGCCAACAGGCCACGCTGAACTTAAGCCAGCCATGGCATACTAACCCACCATGAAAACCTTATTGAATTTAATCAGTGCATTCGTCATGTTGCTGGCATCGGCTCAGGCCCTTGCCGCCACGGACTTGTCTTTTATTCAACCCGGCCTGATCCACCAAGCGCTTAGGCCCAGCTTGCTGGCCAAAGGCTGGCAGCCGGTGCCTAACCCGGCCATTCAAAACAGCAGCCTGTATGCCCAGGAAATACACAGCCTAGGCTTAACCGAAGTGGTGGATTGCATCTCCATGGAAATAGACGCGTGCACCTTTCAATACCGCAAAAAGAACCAGCTGCTGACCATCAAAACCATCACGCGCCAAGGTGAGGTGGCTTCGTTTAAAGTGAAAACCCTGCCCTAAGCAGGCGGGCTTGATTGCCTATGCATTGAGAGCGGGCAATAAAAAAGGAGCCTAAGCTCCTTTTTTGTTCATTCCGTGAGGAATTACTTGTTCATTACGTACATTGTAACTTCAAAGCCAAAACGCATTTCTGTAGCTGCTGGTGTTGTCCACATAATAATTCTCCAAAGTGTTTGTTGTTTAGTCCGAACAAGTTGTCTTGCTCGGGTGTTGCTATTATGCAGTGGGCCCAGCACAGCACCCTGTTGTTGTTCATGAATGCTTCCTAAGTAAAACCATGAACGTAAAACCATGAACGTAAAACCACTAAAGAAAAGCCAATCCAGCCTTAACCCACCCGCAGCAAGTCATCCCAGCGCGTGGTGTAGCAAGGGCTTTTATGCTCTTGCTTCATCTTCCACGGCTTACGAAAACCCTCACTGGCCAGCTTAATGCTGGCCTTGCCCAACTTGCGGTTAATGCCGTCCATGGCCCGCATTAAGGCATCCGACTTCAGCGTGCTGGGCTTTGATGCAAACAAATCGTGCTGCGCCGTGCCGGCCGCTTGCAACTGACTGAGCATGACGCCGGCTTTGGCATACGCCCTATTCGGCTGGTAGATCTGCTTTAAGCCGGCCAAGGCCGCTTGCAGCAAATCGCGCGTGTCGCTGCTGGGCACGGCCAAGGCCACGCTGAGGCCGTTGCTGTAAAAAGACGCATCGGGTTTAAACGGGCTGGTGCGGATAAACACAAACACCACGCCGGCCTGCGAGCCTTGCTCACGCAATCGTGCTGCCGCGCTGCTGACATACAAGCTGATGGATTGCGCCAGGCTATCGTAATCAAACACCGGCGAACCAAAGCTGCGCGAGCGCACGATCTGCTGTTTTGCTGGGGTCACTTCTTCTAACTCCAAGCTGACCGTGCCGTTTAACTCGGCCACGGTTTTGGCCATCAGCACGCCAAATTGCGCACGCAAACGCGCCGGGTTAGCGCGCTTTAAATCCAGCACGCTATTAATCCCCATGGCCTGCAGCTTGGGTGCCAACTTCCCCCCCACGCCCCACACCTCGCCCACCGGCAATTGACTCAGCAGGCCATCCAATTGGCTGGCCGACATGGCGTTAAAATTGCACACGCTGTTAAACACCGGTTGTTTTTTAGCGCAATGGTTGGCCAGCTTAGCCAAGGTTTTGCTGGCGCCTATGCCCACGCACACCGGCAAGCCGGTCCAATGCAAGATGCGCCCACGCATGGCTTGGCCATACGCCTGCAAATCGCGCGAGGCAAAGCCGCTTAAATCTAAAAAGGATTCGTCTATGGAATACACCTCTTGCGCCGGGCTAAAGTCACGCAAGATGCCCATCACCCGATTGCTCATGTCGGCATACAAAGCGTAATTGCTCGATAAAGCCAATATGCCGTGCTGGCGCGCCAAGTCTTTTAACTTAAACCACGGCGCACCCATGGCCACGCCCAAGGCCTTCACCTCGTTGCTTCGGGCCACCGCGCAGCCGTCGTTATTGGAGAGCACCACCAGCGGCCGGCCTTGCAACTTTGGGTTAAACACGCGCTCACACGACACGTAAAAGTTATTCACGTCTATTAAGGCAATCTGGCGAGGCAAGGCTGGCATGGGCAATTCTTTCATGATTTTACTTAGGGCGCATTCATGAACAACAACAGGGTGTTTGTCGGGCAGCTCGGCATAATGGCTACACACGAACAAGGCATCTCGTCGGGTTCAAATACAAAATTTTGGAGAATGATTATGTGGACTACACCAGCAGCTACTGAAATGCGTTTTGGCTTTGAAGTTACTATGTACGTAATGAACAAGTAATCAGCTTCACGCAATAAGAAAAACCCATACCACTGTGTATGGGTTTTTTTATGCCCGCTAATAGCGCTTACTTAAAGCGCCTAAACGAGCCAGTCACCACACCCCATATCTCAAAATTCATTTCTTCGCTGATGTCGATAGGCGCATACGCCCCGCTGCTATTGGCCGGCAGCAACCTAGGCGAGCCGTCTTTTTTACGGCTCAAGGTTTTAATGGTGAATTCGCCATCGATCACCGCCAACACAATGTCACCCACGGACGGGATTTTAGAGCGATCCACCACCGCCTTATCGTTAGGCAGCAAGCCCACATCGATCATCGAGTAACCCTGTATGGTCACAAAAAACGTGGCATCGTGTTGGTCTATCAAAAAGTCGTTGGGGTTTAAGCGCTTTTCCACGTGCTCTTCCGCCGGGCTAGGAAAGCCGGCCGACACCTTAGAGCTGTAGAGCGGCAAACTCACTGGCAATGCATGCAGCGCCGGCAAGCTCAGCTCACCCACCGCATCCAAATCCGCCGACAAACGCTTGCGCTGATAGGCCGCCAAAAAATCCTTAATCACCCCGCCCTGGCTGGCCGGCACCCGCAAGGCCACGGTGGCCTCGCCAAATTTACCGGTGCCCGATTTGCGCCCAGCCGCCGGACGCTTGCCACCGCGCTTCACCACTGTTGTATTTTGATCATCCATTTGATTATTGTACAACAATCAAACAGGGTGCGGCTAGCTAAGATTTAAGCTAGATTAAGTAGCGTAGTAGTAGATTTTTATTCCTCCCGCCAACGAAACTAAGCGCCTTAAGCTATAGTCTAGCTGTTAGCGATTTTTTAATACAAAGGAGACAAAAATGAAGAAATTACATTTAGCACTGTTAGCGGTTTTGGCTTTGGGTGTCAGCAGCGTGGCGTATGCCGATCACCATTGCAAAAAACACTGCGATGAAAAGCATTGCGATTATAAAAAGCACGGCATGTTGGATGCCGATGCCAATAAAGACGGCTTGATTAGCCGTGACGAATTTATGGCGGCGCACAAAGCGCGTG
>JBEDKJ010000033.1:0-10544 GCA_041172285.1 Pseudomonadota bacterium | reverse complement strand
CCATAGCGAAAGCCCCTAAAGCGCCAAAATTGAAAATGGAGCGTGACAGCTTCACCATGCCAAAAACCGAATACGCCCAGTTTGCTGTATTAAAAGACCGTTTAGTTAAATTGGGTCAACCGGCTAAAAAGAGTGAGTTATTGCGCGCCGGCATCATGCAATTGGCTGCCATGACCGATGCCGCATTAAAAGCTGCCATGGCTAAAGTACCGACCATTAAAACTGGCCGACCCAACAAAAAATAAACCGGTTTAAAGTAAGATTTAATAAGTGGGCTGTTGCACGGCAAACAAATACGTTTGTACGGCCGGCCCATTTTCTTGGCTGATCAGCCGCTGGCGCAACCACCAAATTGCGCCCTTCTTCACCACACACGCGTTGGGCATGGCCAACAAATGGCTAATTAATAAGCCTAAATTGGGCTGATGGCCCACCACCAATATCGTTTGTTGATGGTTGTCATTGAGCAGATGCGGTAGCATGTTAGCCACAGAGCTATCAATCGATAGGTAATCCACCACCTGCACTTGACGCTTGGTTTTGTTAGGGTTGAGTGGTGGCAGTGCGGCTACGGTTTCTAGGCAACGCTTGGCTGGACTAGACAGTATGGTGGTGTTTTGCGGCAGGAACTGGTCTAACCAATCCGCCATGCGACGCGCATCCTTGCGGCCTTGTTTGGACAGCGCCCTATCCGCATCCAAGCCGGTGACACTGTCGTCTTCGGCGTCCGCATGCCGCCATAAGATTAAATTAGCCATGTTGCACGCAATCAGCCTGTGTATTGCTGGATAAGGTGTTGTTGCACACTGAAAGCTGGCGCTGACGTGACGCCTTTCGTCTTAGCGCCGGCTAACACGTAGCTGCCATCTGCCGTTAGCGTCCAAGCGTCTTGATTGTCATCCAAACTCATTTGGCAACACTCACGCAAGATACGCGCGCGGTTTGCCGCGTTATCAATTGGCCAAGCGATCTCTATGCGGCGCATCATGTTGCGGTTCATCCAATCGGCACTGGCTAGCCACATGTTCTCCACGCCATCGATATTGAAATAAAACACCCTAGAATGCTCAAGCAAGCGACCTATAATGGAGCGAACACGCACGCGTCCGTCCAAGCCAGGTGCATCAACCGGTAGGACACAGGCACCGCGCAGAATCAAATCCACTTCCACGCCAGCCCGACCGGCTTTAACCAAAGCCATCACCAAGGCTTCATCGGTCAAGGCATTCATTTTTAAAATAATGCGTGCTGGCTTGCCGGCCTTGGCCGCGGTTTCGGCAACTTTAATTTTGGCCAGCATCTGCCTGTGCAGATTAAACGGCGCCACCAATAATTTTTTCAGGCGTGGCAGTTTTATTTGACTCGCTATGTGCCTAAACAAATGTTCCATGTCGCGCGTGATGTCTGGGTCTGCTGTCAACATGCTGACGTCGGTATACATACGCGCGGTTCTGGGGTTGTAATTGCCGGTGGACACGTGGCCATAGTATTTCAAACCTTCGCCTTCGCGGCGCATCACCAAGAGCATTTTGGCGTGGGTTTTCAAACCGACCACCCCGTATACGACTTGCGCCCCGACTGACTCCAGATCTTCTGCCCAGTTAATGTTGGCTTCTTCGTCAAAACGCGCTTTAAGCTCCACCACGGCCATCACTTCCTTGCCACGGCGCACCGCCTCTTGCAGCAGCTTGAGCATGCGCGGGTCCGAGCCGGTGCGATAGATGGTTTGCTGTATGGACAGCACGTCCGGATCGTTGACTGCTTCACGCAAGAAATCAATCACAGACTCAAAACTCTCATAAGGCTGATGGATGAGCACGTCACCTTGCTTAAGACGCGCAAAGAACGACTGATTGCCCTGCAGTTGTTGGCTTAGCGCCGGTTCGAATGGTTTAAATTTTAGATGATTGCCTTCGGCCAAATCGGCCAATTGCATCAGCCTAGCCAAATTAACCAGGCCATTGACGCGGTACATGGATTCCTTAGGCAGATCGAATTGTTGCAATAGCAATTTAGCCAGTTTTTCGTCGCAACCGTGCGACACCTCCAACCTCACCGCTTCACCAAAATTACGGTGAGCCAGGCCTTTACGCAGCGCAGTGCGCAGGTTTTTTACATCGTCCTCGTCGACGGCTAAATCGGAATGGCGGGTCACCCTAAATTGTGAAAAATTAAGCACGTCTCTACCCGTAAACAAACTGGGCAAATGGGCGCGTATCACGCTGGATAAGGAAACAAATTTTTGTTGTTTATCACTCAGGGTTTTGGGTAATTTAATTAAGCGCGGCAAGACCCTAGGCACTTTAACAATGGCAATGTTATTGCTGCGACCAAAGGCATCGTCGCCACCTAGCAACACGATGAAATTCAAGGCCTTGTTAGCCACCAAGGGAAACGGGTGCGATGGGTCTAACGCCACCGGCACCAATAGTGGCCTGACTGAGGATTCGAAATAACGGGAGACCCAACGCCTTTGCTCGGCAGTGCGATCGCCATGCGAGACCAAATGCACGCCTTGATCAGCCAGAGCGGGCATGAGTTCGTTATTAAAAATTTGGTATTGCTGTTCAACTAAAGCGTGCGCTGCATTGGATATGGTTTGAAAACTGTGCACATTGATGTCACCGTGCTGTTCGTTTGCACGCATGGCATCGACGTGCGGCGCCACCCTCACTTCAAAGAATTCATCCAAGTTGGACGACACGATGCACAGAAAGCGCAAGCGTTCTAATAGCGGGTAATCAACATTTTGCGCGAGACTGAGCACGCGTTGATTGAATGCCAATATGCTGGCATCTCGGTTTAATAGCTTCAAGGGAGAGTTAGCGCTGCTCATAAGATTATGATCTTTAATATAGCACCGATGGTAGGCATCAATTGTGACAAATTGATGACCGTTTAATGACAAAAATTAGCTAAGAGGCGAGCAAGGCCTTGATGATTAGAGCGGCAGCCACAAAGCCAAACGGCGCAGTAACGCAAACACTGGAGCCGTAACCGGCGCAGTTTAATCCTGTTACACCGGCACGCGCTTCAGTGCGAGGGTCAAGATCAGCGCAAACGGCATCCGGCTCAATCACGTTTTCATCGGAATAGACGCACAACACTGCCATTTTTTTTGGCTTGGCTTGGCCGCTGCTGGCTTTGGCAAAGCCGTAATCGCGCCTTAATAGGTTGCGCACTTTAGCCAACAATTTATCGTGGCTGACGACGCTTAAATCGGCCGTTTTAATGCGCGTGGCATCCAAACGCCCACCGGCGGCACCGGTTACCACCAAGGGTAGGCCATGGCTTAAGCAATACGCGGCCAAAGCAGCCTTGGCTTTGGCATCGTCTATGCAATCCACCACGCCATCCAAATCGCTGGGCAGCAATTGGCTTAAATTATCTGAGGTAATGAAATCTTCGATTTCGCTGACGCTTATTTGCGGATTAATCAAGCGCATGCGCTCGGCCATCGCGCTGATTTTAGCTTGACCAAAATTGCCGTCCATGGCCGGCAATTGCCGATTCACATTGGATAGCGCCAGGTTGTCTAAGTCGATCAAGGTGAGGCGGCCGATAGCGTTGCGAGCCAGCGCTTCCGCCGCCCAAGAGCCCACGCCGCCCAAGCCTATCACGCAGACGTGCGCCGCTTGCAACTGCGCTAAGCCGGCTTCACCATACAACCGCGCCACGCCCCCAAAGCGCCGCGCCGTGTCTTCGTCTTGCGTTTCTGACTGACTGGGTGTCATGTTTCCAGAACTACAAAGGCCGCAGCCAGGTTACGCTCATCGCTGATGGTTAAATGGGTATGCCGGATTTGCTTGCTTTGCATAAAAGCCTGCAATTCAGGCGCCAACACCAACAAGGGCTTGCCCAAGTCATCGTGGGCCACGGCGATATTTTGAAAACTGGCCGGGCCGCGTAAACCGGTACCCAAGGCTTTGGAAAAGGCTTCTTTGGCAGCAAAGCGTTTGGCTAAAAATCGTGCTTGGATGCTTGAAGCCAAGTAACGCTCCATCTCACTCTCAGCCAAAATGCGCTTGGCAAACTCGTCACCGAATTGGCTAATGGAAGCGGCAATGCGCTCCACTTCAACAATGTCCGTGCCTATGCCAAATATCATGCTGCAGCAGGCGCCGATTCTTTCATTAGCGCTTTCATCTCACGCACGGCATTGTCCCAACCAACAAACAAGGCATGCGCCACAATGGCGTGGCCGATATTGAGTTCGTCTATGCCAGGAATGGACACGATGTGATGCACGTTGTGGTAATGCAAACCGTGGCCTGCATTCACCACCAAGCCTAACTTCAAGCCCAATGCCACGGCGGCTTTAATGCGTTGTAACTCGTGTGCTTGTGCAACCGGTGTTTCGGCATCGGCAAAGGTGCCGGTGTGCAATTCAATCACGGCGGCGCCGGTTTTTTTAGCGGCCTCAATTTGCGCGGCATCCGGGGCAATGAACAACGACACGCGTATGCCAGCTGCCATCAGTTTTTGCACGGCGTGCTGGACTTTGTCAAACTGCCCGAGCACGTCCAAGCCACCTTCGGTGGTGCGTTCTTCACGGCGTTCTGGCACCAAGCACACGTCTTGCGGTGCCACCGTTACGGCAATGTCCAACATCTCATCGGTGACCGCGCACTCTAAATTCATGCGCGTTTGCAACAAGCCACGCAAGGCATGCACATCGGCATCTTGCATGTGGCGGCGGTCTTCGCGTAAATGCAGGGTAATGCTGTCGGCACCCGATTGCTCGGCGCGCAAAGCGGCCTGCACCACGCTTGGGTATTTGGTGCCGCGTGCCTGACGTATGGTGGCAACGTGATCGATATTCACGCCTAATTTAATCATGTTAGTCGTCCTAATATAGTATGGCTAGACAGGCATACAGCCATCATAGACCCTGCATGTCTAGCAAAAGTTGGCGTGTGTGCAAAGGCTGATCGCCTAGGTAATGAGCCAATAAATAACGCATCAATTGCTTACTTTGTTGCTGAGTTTGCGCCTGACTGTAATCGTCAGCGGCCATGTCCAGCAAGGTTTTACCGCTTAATTGTACGCCATGTTGACCCAGATTGCCCAGGCCGCCCGTATGCTGGGCGCCATGCTCAGCCTGGTATAGATAGCTTTGCTCGGCCAATACCGGCGAGCCATTGCTGTCGACTTGCAGCGGGATGGCGTAACCCAATTCTTGCAATAATTTCAATTCAAAGCGGCGCAAGGTCGCGGCCAAATCCACTTCAGTGGCCAAGGTTTTTAGCGTGGCACTGTAATAAACAAACAAGGCCTCGTGCGCGTCCTCGCGCGGCAATAAACGCAGCAAGAGCTCGTTTAAATAAAAGCCACACATCAAGGCCTCGCCTTTTAATAAGAGCAAGCCACCTGCCCAATCCAAGCTGTGCAGGGTTTTTAATTCGGCTTTGCCTGACCAGGTGGCAATCAAGGGCTGGAAGGACTGCAGCATGCCGCGCATGGCCGAACGAGGGCGTCGCGCACCTTTGGCAGTGGTAGCGACACGGCCGTGATCGTGACTAAACAACTCCACCACTAGGCTGGTTTCTTTAAAGGGGTAGGTGTGCAGCACGAACACTGCTTGATTATCGAATCGAAAACTAGGCTGCATGTTGACTCTAGGCGACGCAGGAATAGGGCTTAATAACCCAAGCTTTTGAGCGCGCGCTCGTCGTCCGCCCAACCGCCTTTCACTTTCACCCAAGTTTCTAAATAAACTTTACCGCCAAACAGTTTTTCCATGTCTTGCCTGGCTTCAGTGGAGATTTGCTTCATCTTCTCACCGTTCTTACCTATCAGCATGGGTTTTTGGCTGTCTTTATCGACGATGATGGCGCAAAAAATACGGCGCAAATTGCCCACCACTTCAAACTTTTCGATTTCCACCGCCACGGAATAAGGAATCTCATCGCCCAATAAACGGAAGATTTTTTCACGCACCAATTCGGCGGCCAAAAAGCGTTCGTTCTTGTCGGTCAGTTCGTCTTCGGAATAAATCGCTTCTTGGCTAGGCAGGTATTGGCGTATGGTTTGCAGCAACTCATCCAAATGCAGGCTTTTCTTAGCGCTAACCGGCACGATATCGGAGAAAGGGAACTCCAAATCAAAGTCTTGGATTAAGGGCAATAAATTGCCTTTATCGCCCATTAAATCGGCTTTGTTCACCACCAATATGGTCGGTGTTTTTTCAGACAACAATTGCAAGACCTTGCGATCGGCTTCGCCCAACTTCATGGGCTCAATCACAAACAAAACCACGTCGACTTCGGTTAACACCTGCGTCACGGTTTTATTCAGACCTTTGTTCAAGGCGTTTAAATGTTTTTGCTGAAAACCCGGCGTGTCGACAAATAAGAATTGCGTGTCGGCTGTGGTGTGTATGCCCAATAGGCGATGACGGGTGGTTTGCGCCTTACGTGAGGTGATCGCCAACTTCATGCCCAAGATGTGATTAAGCAAGGTCGATTTACCGACATTGGGGCGGCCCACTATGGCCACCGTGCCGCATTTAAAAGCGGCCAAGTCGGTTAAATTCGTCTGGTTGTCTGTCATGTAAGGCTATCCAATTTAATTAGGCATGTCATTAGGCGCCGTAGCTTTTGCCAAAACCCAGTTTATCCAAAGCCAATAAGGCCAATTGTGCGGCTTGTTGCTCAGCGATGCGGCGACTGGTGCCCTCGCCCACGGTGCGTATGTCCAGTTTTTGTATGAAGCATTCCACGATGAAGACCTGGGCATGCGCTTCGCCACCAGTGTGCACCACCGCGTATTCTGGCACCGCCACTTTGCGTCCTTGCAAACGCTCTTGCAGCAAGGATTTGGCATCTTTGTCTATGACTTTCGGGTCTATGGTGCTGAGTTTATCGTTGTACAAATGCAGCACCAAGCTTTCAGCGGCAGCAAAGCCACCGTCCAAATAGACCGCGCCTATGATGGCTTCCAGTGCGTCGGCCAAAATAGATGGCCTACGCCAACCGGCACTTTTCAATTCGCCCTCACCCAATTTCAGCGCATCACCGACATTCAGTGCCAAGGCCAATTCGCTGATGCTGGCTTCCTTCACCAACTGCGCACGCAAGCGACTTAAATCGCCTTCGTCTATACCAGGAAAACGCTGATACAACTGATTGGCAATAATGAAGTTGAGGGCGCCGTCGCCTAAATACTCTAGGCGCTCGTTATTCTGGGCACTAAAACTGCGGTGCGTAAGAGCTTGTGCCAACAGGCCGTGGTTAACGAACTTATAGGGTAGGCGTTTGGCTAAATCTTGCACAGACATCGCTTATGCGTTCCTAACCATGGCCATTTATAGGCCGGCCTCTTGCGTAGAGAAATTCAGCAAAATACTTAAGTTACCAAACAAGGGTTCCACCACCTGGTATTTGGCCGAGGCCACGGTCACACCGGCACTGTCTTTGTCTATAATCAAATCACTGCTTTTTACCGCCGTCACGTAAGCCACATCGGCACGGCGCTCAAACGCGTCTTTAATTTCTTTCTGACTCATGCTGGCTAGCGGCTCTTTATTTAGGCCGGCCATGACCATTTTAACCGTGTAAAACTGCTGGTATGCCGGCACCACTTTCATGGCCACGTAGGCCACCAAAAACAATGAGGCACAGACCAACAACATGCCTAACAAGGTCATGCCAGCTTGTTTTTTACGCGCTTGATAAGCAGTTTTTACTGGGTGTTGCATAGGGCCTCCGATCGGTTTTTCATTCAGCCGGCGCTAATGAATGGCATTGCCTATTCTAGAAGTCTGGTCAAAATTCATCCAGATAAAAAAGGCCTTGCCGACCAAGTTTTGCTCAGGCACAAAGCCCCAGACGCGGCTGTCTGAACTGTCATCGCGGTTATCGCCCATGGCTAAATAATGCCCAGCCGGCACGACGATTTCTTCGTCGTTAGCCAACTTAGCCCCCAAGGCATCGGCATCGTAATTGCCTACCCATGAATTAATCAAAATGTCGTGCTGCACGTCACCCAGTTGCTCGCGGTATTGCTTAGCGGTCAGCATGTTTAAGCCGGGTTTAACGTAGGTGTAATCGCCCACGTCTTGCACGTCCAATAATTGGCCGTTAATGGTCAAGCGTTTGTCCATGTAGCGAATCTTATCGCCTGGCAAGCCCACCACGCGCTTAATGTAATCGACCGATGGCGACGGTGGGTAATGAAACACGAACACATCGCCGCGCTTAGGCTCGTTCAAGTCGAAAAAACGGTTGTTTAAGATGGGCACGCGTAAACCGTACGTGTATTTATTCACCAAGATGTAATCGCCGGCCAGCAAGGTAGGCATCATGGAGCCGGATGGAATTTTGAACGGCTCAACGATGAACGAGCGCACAAAAAACACCAGCAAGATAACCGGGAAAAAGCTTTTAGCGTATTCCACCAGCACCGGCTCTGCCGCATCGGCCGCGCGTTTTTTACGCAGGATTAAGCTGTCTAGCAACCAGATAAAGCCGGTCACCGCCAATATGGCCACCATGAACAAAGCGAAATACATTATTTATCCTCTACGCGTAATATGGCCAAAAACGCCTCTTGTGGGATTTCAACGTTACCCACTTGCTTCATGCGTTTTTTGCCTTCTTTTTGTTTGTCTAACAATTTGCGTTTACGCGACACGTCGCCGCCGTAACATTTGGCAATCACGTTTTTACGCATGGCTTTAACGGTTTCGCGAGCAATGATGTTGGCCCCTATCGACGCCTGTATCGCCACATCAAACATTTGCCTTGGTATTAACTCGCGCATTTTCGCCGCCACTTCCCGGCCGCGGTGCATGCTGTTGGCACGGTGCACTATCATGCTCAAGGCATCGACTTTCTCACCATTGACCATGATGTCCAATTTAACCAAATCGGCCGCACGGAATTCTAAAAATTCGTAATCCATGGAGGCGTAACCGCGCGACACCGATTTCAATTTATCAAAGAAATCCAACACCACCTCGTTCAATGGCATTTCGTAACTGAGCATCACTTGCCTGCCCATGTATTGCATGTTTTTCTGTATGCCACGCTTGTTGTTGCATAAGGTCATGACTGGGCCCACGTAGTCCTGCGGCATCAGCAAATTAACGGTAATAACAGGCTCACGGGTTTCTTCCACACGCGACAACTCGGGCAAACGCGATGGGTTTTCAATTTGCACCACGCTGCCGTCTTTAAGCAGCAGTTCGTAAATAACCGTGGGCGCCGTGGTAATCAAGTCCATGTCGTACTCGCGCTCTAAGCGCTCTTGGACGATTTCCATGTGCAGCAACCCTAAAAAGCCGCACCTAAAACCAAAGCCCAAAGCGGTTGAATTTTCCGGCTCAAACAACAAAGAAGCATCGTTTAAACTGAGCTTTTCTAAAGCGGTACGCAAGGCTTCAAACTGATTCGATTCCACCGGGTAAAGGCCAGCAAACACCTGCGGCTTCACCTCTTTAAAACCGGCCAAAGCTTCGGGTGCCGGGCGATTAACCAAGGTGACGGTGTCGCCGACTTTGGCGCTGGCCAATTCTTTGATACCGGCAATCACAAAGCCCACTTCGCCGGCGGACAAGGCCGTTTTTTGCAAGGACTTAGGCGTGAATACGCCGACTTGCTCGCATAAAAAATCCGTGTGGGTGGCCATCAAGCGTATTTTGTCTTTGGGTTTTAACACCCCGTCCACCACGCGCACCAACATAACCACGCCGACGTAGTTATCAAACCAAGCATCGATCACCAAGGCCTTCAGTGGGCCATCTACATTGCCTGTTGGCGCCGGCACTTTTGCAATCACTGCTTCCAACACATCGCGCACGCCTAAGCCGGTTTTGGCCGAGCAACGCACCGCGTCTTGCGCATCAATGCCTATTACGTCTTCAATTTCTTGGATCACGCGATCCGCGTCGGCCGACGGCAAATCGATTTTATTAAGCACCGCCGTGACTTCCACGCCTAAATCCAAGGCGGTGTAACAGTTCGCCACACTCTGCGCTTCCACGCCTTGACTGGCATCCACCACCAACAACGCACCCTCGCAGGCGGACAAGGAACGCGACACCTCGTAACTAAAGTCAACGTGGCCCGGGGTGTCAATCAAATTCAAATGGTAAATTTGGCCATCGTCGGCCTTGTACTGCAAAGCAGCGGTTTGCGCTTTAATAGTGATGCCGCGCTCACGCTCAATGTCCATGGAGTCGAGCACTTGCGCTTCCATCTCGCGATCAGCCAAGCCGCCACACAAATGAATGATGCGATCGGCCAAGGTGGATTTACCGTGATCAATGTGGGCAATAATGGAAAAATTACGAATGTTTTTCATTTAATCTTTAAGCTTTTATACAAACAATTAAGGCGCCAAAAGCGCCTTTTCACAATAGCCGTGATTTTACAACAAATGCCTGATTAGTTTGTAATTAATTGTTCAAAAAGCTTATCATTGTGGTATCAGCACGCCAACCAAACGAGTCCACTCTAGCCATTTTGCACAATACTTTACGCATTGCCACTTTTAACATGCACAAGGGCTACACCCACTTCAATGCGCGCTTTTCTTTGCAC
>JBEDKJ010000032.1:0-11836 GCA_041172285.1 Pseudomonadota bacterium | reverse complement strand
ATAATTTACATTGTTAAAAAGTAAATTAGCTAAGATTTTTCTTAGTATGCAGTAAACAAAAAACCTCGCTTCTGCGGGGTTTTTTGTTTTATACAACGACTATGCGGAACATTGATTATTTGCTTGTTCGTGTCGGTGTTAAAAGTGTGCTTAATATGAAATGTTGGATGGCTAGATCGGTTTATACACCATCCAATAAATGTTGATGAGTGGCAGCACTACCGCAATCGTGCCAAACACGTTCCAGCGCATACTTAATTTCCAATACTGGTCGGGGATGATTAAGCTATTAGCAAATTCACGGGCCATGCGTGCTTGTTTGATTTGCGTGGGGATTAATACCGTTATCCAAATGATGCCTGAGGCGATGAACAGACTGCGACCCCAGTTAAGCCATTGTATGTTCCAGGTGTCCGTCATGTAGCCATAGGCCATGTAATCCCCGGCCATAATCGCCAACAGCGCACCTGGCGCAGTGAAAACAAAATCCGTTAGGGTGACTTGCCGTTGGGCAAAGGCAATGATGCTTGGGTTCTTGGTTCGGTTGGCCATTAGTTTCCACCAAGCCGTGACAATCAGATTGCCTAGCAACAAGATGGTGCCCAAGATATGCAGCGATTTAAAAAATAAATACGAGTCTGTCATTGTTCAATCCTTAGATAAAGAGCTGGCAGCCCATGCCAATAAGCCCGCTGATGAGTATCACTGGGATAACGCTAAGCTTCAATTTAAAAACGCTGACCAGGGCGGCTATGGATAAGCTTAAAGCAAAGAGATCAAGCGAGCCATCAAACCCTGTTGGGTAAAACACGTGGTAGGCAAAAAACAGCGCTAAGTTCAAAATGACCCCAACCACTGCGGCAGTGATGGCGGTGAGGGGTGCCGTTAATTTGAGATTACCATGGGTGGTTTCTATAAAAGGCCCACCCATCAGGATGAAGACAAAGCTCGGTAGAAAAGTGAAAAAGGTGACGATGGTTGCGGCGATAAGAGCAGACGCGAATGCGCCGAAGTGCGCGGCACCTGTGCCTAACCAACCGCCAACAAAACCAACGAACGTGTTGACCATCACCAAGGGACCAGGGGTGGTTTCACCTAAGGCTAAAGCATCCATCATTTGTGTGGCGGATAGCCATTGGTAATGTTCCACTGCCCCTTGGTAAACATAGGGTAGAACCGCATAGGCACCGCCAAATGTCAGCAGGGCTGCTTTAGTAAAAAACCAGCCCATTTGCGTAAAGGCACTGTCCCAGCCAAATTCGCTAATCAATGCGGCCATGCTGATTAGCCATATTGCGCTGCCGATTAAGGCAATTCGAATCAGCTTTTTCCAGCTAAAAATGGCATGACCTGGGGTGGGCGTATCGTCATCAATCAAGCTTTTGCCGTAGTGTTTACTTGGGTTACTGTGGCTGCCGCCAGCTTTGAAATAATCCGGATAAAATTGGCTGCCCAAATAGCCTATGCTGGCGGCTGCCAACACGATTAATGGGAAGGGTAATTTGAGTGCAAAAATGCCTATAAAAGCGCATGCCGCAATTGACCAAAGCACTTTGTTTTTGAGCGCACGCACGCCAATGCGATAGGCCGCAAATAAAACAATGGCCACCACCGCGGGTTTAATGCCATACAACAGCCCAGCAATAGCAGGCACTTCACCGTAAGCCATGTAGACATAAGCCAGCCCGACCAGGATGAAGAACGAGGGCAAAACAAACAAAGCCCCTGCTACGACGCCTCCCCAAGTACGGTGCATCAGCCAGCCTATGTAAGTAGCAAGCTGTTGGGCTTCTGGTCCGGGTAGCAGCATGCAATAGTTTAGTGCGTGTAAAAAGCGTTTTTCTGATATCCAGCGTTTACGCTCCACCAAGTCATGGTGCATGATGGCAATTTGACCAGCAGGGCCGCCGAAGCTGACAAAACCCAGTTTGAGCCAATAGGCAAACGCTTGCCAAAAGGAAACGGATGCAGGGGCGTCTAGCTGCGTTTTTATGCTTGAGCTGGCCATGTTTTATTTATAGGATTGCAAGCGGTGCCGAGTTTAAGGCGCAGGGTTCATCATGCGCAAATGTAAGTCTTCAATTTCCAACATTACTTCTGCCGACAATTGCGTATCCCAAGCCGCGATGTTTTCTTTAAGTTGAACCATGTTGGTGGCGCCGATGATGGTACTGGTGACAAACCAACGGTGGTACACAAACGATAAAGCCAATTGCGTTGGCGTCAGGCCATGTGCCCTAGCCAGTTCCGCATAGGCTTTGCTTGCTGGCGTGACGTTGGGTTTTTTATAGCGCTGGGCATAGCCTAAAAATTGCGTCACGCGACCAGGTGCAGCGGGGTTGTCTATGTACTTGCCGGTTAAATGCCCGAATGCAAGCGGCGAATACGCCAGCAGGCTGACCTCTTCCCGGAACAGCACTTCTGACATGCCAAACTCCATGCCGCGGTTGATTAAGTTGTAGCAGTTTTGCACGGTGGCCACGCGCGGCAAATCGTATTCTTTAGCCAGCCGTAAAAATTCCATCAAACCCCACGGCTGTTCATTGGATAAGCCTATGTAACGCACCTTGCCTTCTTTAATCAGTTCAGCCAAGGTTTCTAGCTGATTGTGTATCGACACCCATGCCTTGCGTTCGCCCTCTTGGTATAGACCAGACACATACTCGTTGGCTGGGTCAAATAAGTATTGGCCAAACATGGGCACATTGCGTTCGGGCCAGTGCAATTGGTAGACGTCGATGTAATCGGTTTGCATGCGCGTGAGCGAGCCTTCAATGGCCGCGCGTATGTTTGCTCTATCCATGCAAGGTGGGCCGCCTCGTATCCAATCCATGCCGCGCCTGGGACCGGCCACTTTGCCACCCAATACAATTTTGTCGCGCGCTTGGTTTTTAAGCCAATGGCCGATGATGGTTTCGGTGCGCGTGTAGGTGTCTGCTTTAGGTGGCACCGGGTACATTTCAGCCGTGTCGATAAAATTGATGCCGTTTGCCACGGCATAGTCGAGCTGCTCGAAGGCCTCGGCTTGGGTATTTTGATCGCCGTAGGTCATGGTGCCCAAGCAGACGGCAGATACATTTAAATCGGTGTGGTGGAGGCGACGGTATTGCATGGGTTTCCTGTTGATCATGGCTGTTTAGCTTGAATTGTACCCTTTAAAAAATTAAACGCTAAAGCGCCCATAGCACCTTTATCGGCAATCAAGTTTGGCGATTTTTAGCTTGTTGGCAGCGGTGTGAGCAGTACTTCACTTCGTGCCAAACCGCTTGCCATTTTTTGCGCCAAACAAAAGGGCGATGGCAGGTGGCGCAAATTTTACTCGGGAAATTTTCTTTTTTTAACATAGCCATGGCGCGATGACATCCGCTTGATTTAACTTAGGCGCCGCTCAGATTTTGGCGGCCCGTCTATTTTCCGGTTTAACCAATAGCATGTGCACGTCGCCCAGCGCGCGTTCCTCAAAGCCACCTTCGCAATAGCATAGGTAAAAATCCCACATGCGCAGGAAGGTGTCTGGGTAACCTAATTGGTTCACCTCGGCTAAATGCGCAAAAAAGTTTTGCCGCCATGCCGCTAAGGTTTTGGCGTAATGCGGGCCTATGTCTTCTAAATCAAATAAGCGCATGTCGGTGGCGCGCGTGATGCTGTCTAGCATGGCGGTGACCGAGGGAATGCAACTGCCAGGGAAAATGTGGCGTTGGATAAAATCCACCGATTTGATCGCCGCGGCATAGCGTTGATCGACGATGGTGATGGCTTGCAGCAGCATCATGCCCTGCGGTTTTAATAAGGCGCTGCAGCAGGCAAAGTAGGTGTCATAAAAGTGATGGCCCACCGCTTCTATCATTTCTATCGACACCAGCTTGTCGTATTGGCCGCTTAAATCGCGGTAGTCGGTCAGCAACACGGTGATGTGATTTTGCAAACCGAGGGCGGCGATGCGCTCCTTAGCCAAATCGTATTGCGCTTGCGAAATGGTGGTGGTGGTGATGTTGCAGTGGTAATGTTGCGCGGCATAAATCGCAAAGCCGCCCCAGCCGGTGCCGATTTCCAGCACGTGGTCGGTCGGTTTTAAATCCAGTTTTTTACAGATGGATTTGAGCTTGTTCAGCGAGGCTTGCTCCAAGCTGTCTTTGGCAGAACTGAAGATGCCCGAGGAATACATCATGGTCGGATCCAGCATCAGCTTGAAAAAGTCGTTACCCAAATCGTAGTGGGCCGAGATATTGCGCCGACTGCCTTGTTGGGTATTTTTGTTTAAACGATGCAAAAAGGCTTGGATGGGGGTGGTCAGTTTTGCCCAACCGCTTTCTATGCCATCCAATAAGGATTGATTGCGCACCATTAAGCGGATCAAGTTGGTCAAGTTGTCGCAATCGTATAGATCGCGCATGTAAGCTTCGCCGGCGCCTATTGAGCCACCAAATACCACTTCGCCATAAAACTGCGCGTCCTTAATGGTCAGCGTGACGTGAATGTCGGCTAAGGCCGACAAGCGATTCGCCTCACCAAATGTCAGGCTTTGATCGCCGTCTATCAGCGTCAAGGTGCCGTGCTTTAACGGCTGCAAACGATGGATTAAAATCCGTTTGGCCAAACTGTCTAAGCGCCTTGGCTTGGGCGTCAATTTACCTAATGCGGGTGTGATGGTGGATTGGCTTGTGGTCATCTTGAGATCTATTTTTTTAAGGGTGAGGAATAAAGGGCACGCGTTTGAGCCACAATTTGAGGGCTTGCCAATAAATGGCCAACACTACTTTTAGCGTCATAAAGGGGTAATGCAGTAATACTTTTAGCATGTTAGCCGGGGTCATGGCTAGGCGCGTTAAGGTCAGCGTGGCATCGAATTTTTTCACCCCGGCTTGGGCATTTTCCATGTGCACAAATAGCGCATTGCTAGGGGCATCAAAGCGCCAATCGTAATCCATGTTCATCGGCAAAAAGGGTGAAATGTGAAAAGACTTGTCGAACATAAATCGATAAGGCGCTGGTTTGCCTTGGCAATCGAGCACGTAATGATGGCGCTCGCCCCACGGCGTGTTGGTGATTTCGGCGACGATGTATTGCAAGGCTTGATCCGATGCATCAAAGCAATAATAAAAGCTAACCGGGTTAAAGATAAAGCCAAAATAACGCATGTGCGTGAGCAAACGAATAGGGCCTTGCGGACGATTACCGGTGCGGTTAAACACCAAGTCACGGATGGCGCCGGCCAAATCGTCTGTTTGACCATCGTGGTAATCGCGGTTAAAAAAACTGGCTACATTGCGCCTTTGCCAAGAGCAAAACCAATAGGCTTTAAATAACTGCGGCAGTTCAGCCAAATCCAAATACACCATGAATAAGCCGTAGTTAAACCCATGCGGCACGGGTAAGTAGCGTTGGTGCTTTACTTGGCCGGTATAAATGCAGCTTTTAAGCAGACTCATTTAGCGATGGCTCGTTCAAAGTGTTCCAAGGCCGCCAAGGCGCTGACCACCCCGTCTTCATGGAAGCCATTGCGCCAATAAGCCCCGGCATACGCGGTGCGATTCACGCCGCTGATTTCGGCATGACGAGATTGGGCGGCCACGCCCGCTGGGGTGAACACCGGGTGGGTGTATGCCAGTTTTTTTATAATCTTGTTCGGATCGATTTTCGCGGTGTGATTGAGCGTTACCAAGAACGGTTCGGGGGAGTCCAAGGACTGCAAAATATTCATGTTGTAGGTGACCGCCACCAAGCCTAACTCTTGCTCGGTCAGGTGGTAGTTCCATGCCGCCCAAGCCAATTTTTTCTTGGGCATTAGGCTGGCATCGGTGTGCAAAACAATCTGATTTTTTTGGTAAGGCAGCGCACCCAATATGGCTTGCTCTTCTGCCGACGCATCCGCCAAGAGGCTAAGGGCATGGTCGCTGTGGCAGGCGAAAAACACCCAATCAAATTTCTCCGCAGCTTGATCTTGCACCTGCACGCTCACCGAGCCTTTGTTGCGCTTGACGCGAACCACCGGGCTGTTTAAACGAATTTTGTCTTTGAAGCCGGCAGTCAGTTTCTCCACGTAAGCTTTAGAGCCGCCCTGTATGACTCGCCACTCGGGCCTATCGGCCACGCTTAACATGCCGTGGTTGTGAAAAAAGCGTATGAAAAATTTACTGGGAAAGTCAAACATCTGCTTAGGCGATGCCGACCAAATCGCCGAGCCCATGGGTATGATGTAATGCTTAATGAACGCTTGGCTGTAGCGGTGTTTTTTTAAATAGTCGGCAAACGGCAAATCCGCCACCGCAGCGTTTAACATCAAGGGCGCTTCTTTATTAAAACGCAGGATGTCCCTGATCATCAACAAAAAGCTGGGGCGAATGGCATTGAGGCGTTGCGCAAACAAGCTGTTTAAACTGGTGCCGTTGTATTCCAAGCCGGACACTTCATCGCGCACGCTAAAACTCATTTGGCTGGCTTGCGTGGCCACGCCTAAATCGTCCAAGAGTTGGATGAAATGCGGGTAAGTCCAATTGTTGTAGACTATAAAACCGGTGTCGATTTGGTAGTCACGGCCAAAGGCTTGCACCGAGTGCGTGTGCGTGTGGCCACCGACATGGCTGTCGGCGCTAAACACCGTGATATCGTGAGCGTTGTGTAAGTGGTAAGCCAGGGTGTTGCCGGCGATGCCTGCTCCTATGATGGCTATTTTCATTTGCTGGTGCGTTTCTGGCTTAACACCTCTACCGGGACTTTTCTTAAGTCCCATATCAAGCCCAATGCCGCTAGGATTTTTAAGCCGTAATAGGTGAGGTCAATTTCCCACCAATAAAAGCCTTGTCTGGCCGAGCTAGGGAAATGGTGGTGATTGTTATGCCAGCCTTCACCCAAGGTAAAGAAGGCAATCACAGGGTTATTGCGGCTGTCGTCATTGGTTAAAAAGCGCCGTTTGCCCCAAACGTGGGCCAAGGAGTTCACGGTAAACGTCATGTGGTAGAGCAAGACCGTGGAGATGACAAAGCCCCAGATAAACAACTGCAGGCCATTGGTTTGCAAATGCGGTGCGGCGTATTCTAACCAGGCACCCAAGCCAAATAGGCCCAAGGCTAAAGCCAAGGGGGCCACCACATCGAAGCGGTCCAGTAATTTTAGTTCTGGGTATTGCAACCAATCTTTAATGCGTTCTTTTTTCAAGCGGAAATTTTTGTTGGCCAAAAACCAGCTTAAATGGCTCCAAAAAAAACCGTGTTGTTTAGGCGAATGCGGGTCTTCCGGGTGATCGGAATGCGCATGGTGATGGCGGTGATGCGAGGCCCACCACAACGGCCCCCGTTGCGCAGCGCTGGCGGCTAAAAAGGCAAAAATAAATTGCACGGGTCTGGACGTTTTAAAGGCCTTGTGCGAAAAGTAGCGGTGGTAAAAACCGGTAATGGCAAACATCCTTAGCACGTACAAGACCACGGCCACGCCAACGGCAACGGCGCTGAACTCCACCCAAAATACCGCGAAGCAGGCTAAGTGCAAGACGATAAAGGGCAACACCCTAAGGCATTCTATTTTTTCTGGGTTGGCATCGCTTGTCTCGAAGGCATGGTTATCGAACCAAGAAACGAGGGTTTTAAAAAACATCTGGGCCTGTCCTTATTTTTTAAGCTGGTGTGGAATTCTGACTAGTTTGCTGACATCGTAGCCCATGGTTTGAATTTGTGCCACGTAGCCTTGGTAAGCTTGATCGGACATGGTGGCTTGGCGTGACATCAACCAGACGTAATCCCTGGCGTTTCTAGCGATGATGGTGGTTTGGTAGCCTTCATCTAAATAGACGATGCGGTATTCAGCTTTAATTGGCCAAACAAATTGCATGCCCCAAACGGCGTTGCCGGTATTGGGCACGACAAAGCCGGTGGGTTGGTAGCGTTTTAACTCACCATCAAAGCTGCCTTGGTTAAAGGTGAAGGTGGTGTTAATGCGCCCATCGGCAGCCAAAGCATAGGATTCAATGCCGTTGTGCACGCCTTTTTCTATAAAAGTAGGAATGCAGGCAATCACGTACCAATCGCCCATGAATTGATTTAGCTTCACTTCTTTAACCGTAGGAATGGGCGCCATGGAACTGCATGCGCCCAATAAAACGCACAAGGAACTGACTAAGGTTTTTTTCATTTTCTCTCTCATTTTATTTAAGCGCGTAATCGATACGGCCATCCGGGGTGGTGGACTGCAGGGCTAGCCACTCGCCATCTAAACCATACCAAATCTCTATGACAAATTTATTAGTGAGAATTTTATGCCGCTCGGCTTTTTTTGTTTGGCCTTTAACTTGTATGGTCTCTTGACCAAGCGCGCTGATTTGGGTGGTCAAGTACTCGCCTGTTTGCGGGTTTAGCAATTTCTTTTGTTGCAGTATTTTTGGGTTCCAATAGGCAAAGGTCATGACGCATTGCTGGCTTATCTCCAAGGGCATTGGTGCCGCCAGTTTAAACGCTGCTTTGTCTTGCATGCCAGCTACCACCGTGGCTTTGCTGTTTTCTTGGGTTTTGGCGTCCAATTTTTTCAAGCAATCGTTTTGCCAAAGTTCATTGGCTTGATGGTGGTA
The DNA here is from genome assembly GCA_041172285.1 of Pseudomonadota bacterium. Lineage (GTDB taxonomy): Bacteria > Pseudomonadota > Gammaproteobacteria > Burkholderiales > Methylophilaceae > Methylotenera. Next base: position 3,279 of record JBEDKJ010000032.1, on the reverse strand, counting down.
TTTAAACACGCTAACTGACAAAAATTTTACATTAAATTTTGCCTCACTTTTTAAGGCCAGTTGGCCGTCTTCTTTTTCATCCAGGACAAACTCATGCGTGCCTATGGCCTTGCCGTCCATAGACACATCGAATTGCCAAGTTTGTGCCGCTGCTAGGCCTGGTAAAAGTAGGCAAAACAATAAAAGTGTTTTTATTTGGCTGCGGGCCATAACTTAGTCGCCTTTTTTGGGAAACCAAGGCACAAAGCCTGAGGTGGTTTGCATGTAAGTGCTGTAGCCAGGTCGTCGCTTGGCGATGTCGGCTTCCAGTAATTTTGCCCCGGTCACTTTGACCAATAGAAAAGTCATGAAAATCGAAGAGATCAGTGTCCACCATGCGCCGCTGGCCAAGCCTAGGCAACCGTAGCCAAACCAAATGCAGGCTTCGCCAAAGTAATTGGGGTGGCGGGTATAACGCCAAACACCGCTGCTTAGCACCTTGCCTTTGTTGCCCGGCTGCGCGACAAAGCGCGCCAGTTGGCTGTCGCCCAGTACTTGAAAAAACATGCCGATTAACCACAGCGCTATGCCTAGGGCATCCCAGGCATTGAGAGCGTTGGTCGAGACCGTTGCCGCATGCAAGGGCGTGGCAATAATCCAAGCCAACACGGCTTGCAATAAAAACACCAAATACAGGCTTTTGATCCTGAAGTTGGGTTGGTTGCGCGCGCGTATGGCTTGGTAGCGTGCGTCTTCTGGCTTATTGTGGTTGCGATTGTGCAAGTGCCCACTTAGGCGGCAAGCCCAGATCGCCACCAAGCTTAAGGTTAACCAAGCACGAGGGCTGGGGTCGGCGTAAGCAAAAAAACTAAACAGCGTGCTAAACAAGAAAAACAAGGCCCACAGCGTGTCCACCAGGGTGACGTTGTTGTCTTTTAAACTTAAGGTCCAAGCCAATATGGCCATCATGGACAAGGGGATGAGGGTCAATAAATAATGCGCAACGTTAAACACGGTTAATTTCCTTGTTCATTAAGACTGAGGCCACTTTTAGCAACAATGGCACGGCTATGGCCCAACCCACGGCTAAATAGACCATGGCCATATTGAAATTGACTAAGTGCAGTGCACCAAGGCGCTCGCCTGCCCAATAACATAAGGGCCCAGAAATGGCGCCGAGCAAGCAGGCCACAAGCGTGTATTTTTTGAGCCAATTTAGGCTGATGTTTAAGGTGCTGGCAAACAAGGCCCATAAGGCTATCATCCAAGGCGGTGATAGCGCATTTGGCCAATACGCCACGGGTTCAAAAGAAACCCAACCCAGTTGCAGCAACAGGCTGTCAAACACCAAGCCGAATAAAGCCGCCAGCAACAGCAAGTTGATTTCTGCTGGTTTATGCATGGAGCGTTTGCAGTGCAACAGCAGAATGAAAAGGGCATTAAGCACCCCTAACCACGGTGCGAAATAAGCCGCACCTAACACGCAGGCAAACCAACCGATTTGAAAGCCGATGATGTTAAACAGCATGCTTAGCCCCCATTTTTTTCAAAGAGGTAGTGGCTCACCCACCATTCTTGGCCGCCTCGGTAGCCAAACAGCTCGGCACAGGCCATGAAGAAAATGCGCCAGCGTTGACGCCACAGCACCACGTTGGCTGGGCCATAACATTCGGCCAAGATGCCGTTGATAACGGCCTCGTTGTCATCCATATTGGTCAACCAAGCATTGGCGGTTTTCTCGTAATGCCGGCCATCCCAACACCATTGCCGACTTAATTTAAGGTGCGATTGAAATTGGCTGGGCGTGTCGTCGCTGGGCATAAAGCCACCGGAAAAAAAGAACTGGCTCATCCAATCGTCATCGCCTTGCACTTCAAACGCGTAAGGCACGTCGCGGTGGCAAAAAATGTGCATAAAAAATTGGCCTTGCGGTGCTAGCCATGAGTTGATTTTTTCAAACAGCACCTGGTAATTGCGCATGTGTTCGAACATTTCAACCGAGACGATGCGATCAAACTGCTGCTTGATGTCAAAGTTATTCATGTCGCAAGTAATGACATTGAGGTTGCTTAGGTTTTCTTTTTTAGCGATGGCTAAAATAAAATCGCGTTGCGATTTGGAATTGGATACCGAGGTGATTTGGCTATCCGGGTAGTGCCTGGCCATCCATAAGGACAACGAGCCCCAACCGCAACCTAATTCCAAGACCTTTTGGCCATTTTGCAAATTGGCATGCAAGCAAGTTTGACTTAAGGCATGGTGTTCGGCTTGATCTAAATGGTCTACCCCGTTAGGCCAAAAACAACTGCTGTATTTGCGGTGCTTACCCAGCACCAAATCAAAGAAAGCTGCCGGTACTTCGTAATGTTGGGCGTTGGCCATTTCCGGTAGGGGGGCAATTTGAGCTTGCCGCATGCTTTGAAAAAAGCGGGCGCGAAATTCGCTGGCCATTTCCGTGTTGCCAGCCGAGATCTCAATCAAACGTTGTTTGCTAAGTTGGCGTATGCCGTAACGAATTAGAAAATCGGGCATCCAACCGGATTCGGATAATTGGATGGCTAGCTTGGAAAAAATCATTTTTTACCTCAAAAAAATTGATATACATTAGTATGAGCCATAAGCCGAAAAAAGGTTTGGCAGTTTGAACATTTTCTTATTTGCGCACTCGGTGACACTCTGAAATGATCACCGGCATCAAAGGCCACGCTGAAACTCTGATGGTGAAGTTTGACACGGAAACGGGCACTTTAAAACACTTGCTGTTTGAATTTTTTCCAAATAAAAACAGTAAAATTTTAATTAGTCTTTGTTAACATATTAATGGCTAAGCTACGAACCAAGACCATCAAGCTATAGATTTATTTGAGTTGGATTCTAGCCTACAGCGCATTTTTATCAAGAAGATCCTTGACCCGCCCTAACCGTCTTCGACTTATCGGAATAGATTTTCCATTTGAAAGCATCAAAATACTTCGGTTTCTTCTCTCTTTAATAGTATCGATATACTTTATGCATACCCAGAAAGATCGGTGTGTTTGAATTCCAGTAAACTCGGAAGGCAATTCTGAAATAGCATCTTTCAGGTTATGTAATATAAGCATCTCTCCGGACATGGTGACCACTCGAACATAATGTAACTCTGACATCATGTATATAATTTCGGTGCCAATTGATTTAGAAAATTTATTAAAAAATTCACTTTTCTCTACAGTAGGCGTTTCTCTTGCTTCAGAAGCAGCAGCAACATACGCTTTTGATTGAACGAGTTCGTTAGATGACTTGTTTGAAAAATTTAGATTT
>JBEDKJ010000031.1:0-11274 GCA_041172285.1 Pseudomonadota bacterium | reverse complement strand
CCAGCGTAATCAGGCTGGAAAGCCAAAAAGATAGCGTCCGTGCCTTGTTTGTTGTCTATTTCTTTGAATTGGTAGTGGTGCTGTTCCTCACCGTCTATCACCCAAGTCGCCATTTTTTCCGCATTATCCGACGTGCTTTTCGCCAATTCGTGCGGGTTGCGCTTGTACAGCTTAATCATCAAGGTGCGCAGGCTTTGAATGTTTTCCGATATTTCCACATCCGCCATGCGATCAAAATCCGTTTTAGCTAACTGACTGCCTGAGCTGCGGTCGCTGCGCTCCGGTATGGCTTTACGGTCGACTGGGCTGTTTAGCGTGCAAGCACTAAGCTCGGCCAGCATGCAGCCCAATAGCAGGATGCGGCCGAAGTGCGGACTCACGTTTTTTGCACCCCACGGGATTTAGGGAAGATGACGCTAAAGGTACTGCCCACGCCAAATTCACTGCTGATGTCCAATTTGGCTTGATGGCGTATCAAAATGTGCTTGACGATGGATAGGCCCAAGCCGGTGCCGCCGGTTTCGCGGCTGCGACTCTTGTCTACCCGGTAAAAGCGCTCGGTCAGGCGTTCTATGTGCTGCGACTCTATGCCTATGCCGGTATCGCGTACGGCAAACACCGGTTGCTTGTTCTGCATTTGCCAAGTGATGGTAATGTCGCCGTGGCCTTTAGCCGGGTCCACCGCTGTATAGCGTATGGCGTTGCTAACTAAGTTGCTAAATACGCTGCGCAATTCGTCTATGGAGCCTTTTAAATTCAGCGTTGCATCGGCCTCAAGCATGATGCGATGACTGGCTTTGTTAAGACCTTGGCTTAAGCCTATGGCATCGTTTTGCACGGATTTTAATAAGCTGGCCATGTCAATTTCAGTGTTGTCTGGGCTGCCGGTGTTGCTCTCTATGGTGGACAAGGTTAACAGGTCTTCGATGATGCGGCGCATGCGCACGGTCTGCTCTTCCATCATGGCAAAGTAGCCTTGCAAGCTCGCCGGTACCGCTCCTTCCATGTCACCTAGGGTTTCTAGAAAGCCGCCCACCACGGTCAGTGGCGTGCGCAATTCGTGGGAGACATTGGCAATAAAATCCCGACGCATGACGTCGACTTTTTCCAGTTGGGTCATGTCGCGACTGATTAACAATTTTTGATTGTTCGCCATGGCTATGAGTTGGATATCCAGCACCACCTCAGGATTGCGCCAAGATTTGAGTTTGAATGGCTCGTCGTATTTTTCATTGTACAAATAAGCAATAAAGCCGCTGTCACGAATTAAATTGACCACGGGTAGGTTTTTATCGGTGTTTAAATCCAAGCCCAATTGTTTTTCAGCATTGGCCGTACACCACTCAATTTCATTGCTGGCCCCTAAAATAACCAAGCCATCTGGCATGGCGCTGGTAGCCAAATTAAAGCGTTCTAAGGAGGCGTTGAGTTGAGTTTGGTTGTACTTATTGGTGCGCTCGTATTTGAGCAATAGATTGAACAAGCCTTCCCATAAGCCAAAGCCATCGGGGATGCTTTTTAAGTCGGGTTTTTTAAACCAAGTTTGCAGTTGGTTGAGCCAGAATATGTGGTTGGCCAGGTAAAGCAGTAGGCCACTAGAAAAAACCAATAAAGCCGAGGTGGCGCTGCTGAACAGCCAAACAAACAGGCTGATTAGTAACAGTGCAAATACAAATGAGCCGGCTTTCCTACTAATATTTTGCACAGGTGGTTTTTCAGTAAATAGACTTAAGCGATTATAGCGAGGAAATGCAGCGGCGAAAAATGTTTTATCGGCCCGCTGGCTGCAAGCGAGCCGGGGGTAAATTAGTCGTGATTGATGGAAAAACGGTAGCCGGCGCCTCGCACCGTTTGGATTAGGTCTTCGTGGCCGGACACGGCCAAGGCATTGCGTAAGCGCCTAATGTGTACGTCCACGGTACGGTCTTCAACAAACACGCGATCGCCCCAGACTTTATCCAAGAGTTGGCTGCGGGTGTGCACGCGTTCGGCATTGGTCATAAAGAAATGCAGCAACCTGAATTCGGTCGGGCCTAAATCGATATTCTTTTGATTGCCGCTGACCCGGTGAGTGGATGGGTCTAAATGCAAGCCGCTGATTTCTATTGGGTCGTCGGTCATTTGCGGCGCGCGGCGGCGCAATACCGCTTTTATCCTGGCGTTCAATTCACGCGGGCTAAACGGCTTGGTGACATAATCATCCGCACCCACTTCTAGACCGCGTACTTTGTCGTACTCGTCGCCTCTGGCGGTAAGCATGATGATGGGGATGGATTTTGTTTGCGGATCGGACTTTAATTGACGCGCAAAATCCAATCCGTTCATGCCGGGCAACATCCAATCCAATAATATTAAGTCCGGTATGGTTTCACGCATTAAATTTTGAGCTATCTCAACGCTCAGTGCGCGTATGGCATTGTGCCCAGCTTGGGTAATGTTAAGCGCAAGTAATTCTTGTATGGCCGGTTCGTCTTCTACGACTAATATATTGGCTGGCATAGTGCATCCTTAGCTAACTTACGGTGGTTTAGGCTAGTATTCATGACCGCCAGTTTATGACTTATATATGAACTATTTATGACAAATATTAAATGCTTGCCAAATTAAATGGGCAAATTTTTTGATATGCTGGCGTATTTGTTACACTATGTTACATATTGCCGTTTTTGAAAAATATAAAAATAAATGAAGAGGACTGTATGGCCAATTTTTTATCCAAAGAAAACACCGTAGCCAAAGCTGATTTTAATCGCTGGTTAGTGCCGCCGGCCGCGCTAGCGGTGCATTTATCCATAGGCATGGGTTACGGTTTTAGTGTGTTTTGGAAACCGTTGGGCAGCGCCTTAAAAAGCGCAGATGGCTCGCCGGTTGCCGCTTGTGCGGCTGGAGCGGCCACGTTTGCGGATAAATTAGCCGGCACGGCTAAGGCTTTATTTGCCACCGATTGCAATTGGACACAGTTTGATTTGGGTTGGATGTTTACCTTGTTCTTTGTCTTGCTTGGTTGCTCGGCTGCCCTTTGGGGCGGTTGGTTGGAGCGTGCGGGACCACGCAAAGCCGGCTTGGTGTCCATGTTGTTATGGTGCGGCGGCTTGCTTATTTCTGCTTACGGCATCTACCACCACCAGCTGTGGTTGATGTGGTTAGGCAGCGGGGTGATAGGCGGCATAGGCTTAGGTCTGGGCTACATTTCCCCGGTCTCAACCTTGATTAAATGGTTCCCGGATAGACGCGGCATGGCAACCGGCATGGCCATCATGGGCTTTGGTGGCGGCGCCATGATAGGATCGCCCTTGGCGACCAAATTGATGGCTTATTTTGCCGCGGATGGCAGCGTTGGCGTATGGCAAACCTTTGTCGCCTTGGCCGCTATTTACTTTGTCTTTATGCTATGGGGCGCATTGGGTTACCGCGTGCCGCCTAGCGGTTGGCAGCCGGCTAATTGGCAGCCAGCCACTAACAAAAAAGCCAATGCCATGATCGCCAGTGGCCACGTGCACTTGAAAAATGCGCATAAAACCCCGCAGTTTTGGTTGCTGTGGTTGGTGTTGTGCATGAACGTGTCAGCCGGTATCGGCTTGATAGGGGCGGCAGCGCCGATGTTGCAAGAAACCTTTGGCGGGGCGCTAGTGGGCGCGCCGCATTTAAGCTATGCCGACATCAAGCTGGACGCCGACTTGACGGTCGCGGCGGCCGCGGTTGGGGCGGGCTTCGTCGGCTTAATTTCCTTGTTTAATATATTTGGCCGATTTGCTTGGGCGACGTCCTCGGATAAATTAGGTAGAAAACGCACTTACACGATTTTCTTTGTATTGGGCGCCATCATGTATTGCACTGCCAGTTACGTGGCTGGTTTTAAATCGCTGGCCATGTTTGCCGCTATCTTTTGCGTGATTGCCTCTATGTATGGCGGTGGTTTCGCTACCATCCCCGCTTATTTAGCCGATATGTTCGGTACCCAGTTTGTTGGCGCCATTCACGGTCGCTTGTTAACGGCTTGGTCTACCGCCGGTATTTTGGGTCCGGTGGTGGTGAATTACATGCATGACACCCGCTTGGAGGCGAACGTGCCGTTTGATCAAATTTACGCGCCTATCTTTATGGTGTTGGCCGGCATGATGGTGGTGGGCTTTATTGCTAATTTGTTGGTGACGCCGGTGGCTGCCAAATACACCATGAGCGATGCAGAATTAGCGGCCGAGCGGCAATTGGCCCATGAAAAAGCGGCGCCAGCCAGCGCCACTAAGGCAAGCGCAGTCGCGACTAAGCCTGGCGTTTCCTATAAGGTAGCCATCTCGTGGGCCTTGGTGTTGGTCCCTATCAGTTACGGCGTATGGAGCACGGTGCAAAAAGCCTGGATCTTATTTCATTAAAGTCGGTGGCCAATATGCGGTAAAATAGCGGCCTATTTAATAAGTCTTGTGATTAAAGGGTATGCCGTGAGGGAAATTGAAAAAAATTTAGATGGTACCGGTCTGCAAATTGGCGTGGTGCTGTCTCGATTCAACAGTGACATAGGCGATGGCTTGCTGAGTGCGTGCACCACCGAGTTAGAGAAACTGGGTGTGGCGAGCGATGCCATTACCGTTATCACGGTGCCCGGGGCACTGGAAACGCCATTGGCCCTGCAGCACATGGCCATCAGTGAAAAATTCGATGCCTTGGTCGCTTTAGGGGCGATTATCCGTGGCGAAACCTACCATTTTGAAGTCGTTTCCAATGAATCGGCGCGCGGTATTTTAGAAGTGCAATTTAACACCGGTATTCCCGTTGCCAATGCCGTGTTAACCACGGAAGACGACGATCAGGCGATTGCCCGCATGCACGTCAAAGGCGCGGAAGCTGCCCAAGTGGCGGTTGAGATGGCTAATTTGATTCGAGCACTGTAATGACCGGCCCCCTAAATGACAACAGCAAGGCCCCATTAACCACTTTGGCGGTGGGCAAGGCCACTGGCAAAAAAACAGCAGTTAAACCCACGGTTAAAACGACTGGCTCAAAATCCAGCGGCTCAAAGTCCGGCGGCAGTAGAAATCGACGCAAATCGCGTGAATTGGTGCTTAAAGCCGTCTATCGTGGCATGTTGAATGCCTCAACGGCCAGCGCGGTTTACAAAGACATGGCGGAAGACCCGGATTACAACAAAGCCGATGAGGCCTATTTTAAATCCTTGCTGGAGTCTGTTAACGAGCACATGGCTGAGTTGGACGCCAAGATGGCGGATTTTGTCGATAGAAAAATCAGCGAATTAAGCCCGATTGAACACGCTATTTTGCGCATCTCGGCATGCGAATTGATGTTTGATCTAAGCATTCCATACCGCGTGGTGATTAACGAAGGCGTGGAATTAGCCAAGATATACGGTGGCATCGATGGCCACAAATACATCAACGGCGTGTTGGATAAATTGGCCGCCAGCGTTCGTGCGGCTGAGATGCGCGTTTAAGTTTCTGCGCTTAAGTTTGAGCGATGGCGCAGTAGTGGCAGCCGCTGGTGTCACTGCTTAAATAGCTGCCTTGTTCGTACCAATCGGCTAACACCCAACGCGTGATGGCGTGACCATCTAAGCTTAAATCGTGTTGCATGGGTCGGTGGGTGTGGCCGTGTATAACCCGTTCTGGGTAATCGTGAGCTCGCAGGAGTGCATTAAGCGTTTGTGGGTTGATGTCCATGATGTCGCTGGCTTTTTGCGACTTTTCTTGTTCACTGCGCGCACGCATGGCGGCAATCTGTTCTTTTCTGTCTGTTAGGCTGCGTTGTAAAAAAGCCGTTTGCCAATTTTTATCCCGCACTTTTAATCTAAACGCTTGGTAGTCCAGGTCGTCGCTGCACAGCGCATCACCATGGCTAATCAGCGTGCGCACGCCATGCAGGTCTATGACGCATGGGTCGGGCAACAGCTTCAATTTTGCCGCAGCACAAAAGGCTTGGCCGATTAAAAAATCGCGGTTGCCGTGCATTAAATAGACCGCCACGCCGGCATCGGCTAGGTCGCGCAGGCCGTCCACCACGGCTTGGTGGTTGGGCATATCATCGTCACCCGCCCAGTATTCAAAAACATCGCCCAGCAGGTATAACGAACGCGCCTGCTTGGCCGTGCTCTCGAGAAACGTAAGAAAAGCTTGGGTAATATGCGGGCGACTGGCGCATAAATGCAAATCGGAGATAAATAGGTCTGCCTGATCTGCAGGGTATGGATCCCCGGTTTGGTTCATCTAGGCCAGCTTGCGCTTAACAGCGGGTCGCGCTTTCAATGATGACGTTTTCTACCGGCACGTCTTGGTGACCGTTGCGGCTAGTGGTGGCTACTTTCTTGATTTTATCCACGACGTCCATGCCGGCCGTTACTTTACCAAAGACGCAATAGCCCCAACCGCTGCTATTAGGTGCGGTGTAGTTCAAAAAGTCGTTGTTGCCGACGTTAATGAAGAATTGGCTGCTGGCAGAGTGCGGTGCTGAGGTGCGCGCCATAGCAATGGTGTAAATGTCATTGGCCAAGCCATTGTCCGCTTCATTTTTAATTTCATCGGCCGTGGCTTTTTGTTGCATTTTGCCGTCAAAGCCGCCGCCTTGTATCATGAAGCCGTTGATGACGCGGTGAAAAATGGTGCCGTTATAAAAACCGCTGTCCACGTATTGCAAAAAGTTAGCCACGGTAATTGGGGCTTTTTCTGCGTTAAGTTCTAAGGTAATTTCGCCAAAATTGGTAAGTAATTTAACCACAATGTGTCCTTAATAAAGAGTCGTAAAAAAATGCATTTGTGCCAGTTTAGCTTACAGCAGTTTGCTGTTGCGTTTGACGGCGAGTATGCGCACCGTGGATTTCGGTACGTCGTAATAGGGCCCAACGTTCATGGTAGGCGATGCGCCAATGTCGCGCACCACGTCCATGCCTTTAAGCACGCGGCCAAACACGCAATAGCCAATGAGCTCGGGATCGTTACCTTGGTAATTGAGTGGCACGTTGTTTTCTAAGTTGATGAAAAATTGTGAGGTGGCGGAATCGGGGTCGCTGGTTCTAGCCATGGCTAGGGTACCCGGCTCATTTTTAAGGCCGTTTGCTGCTTCGTTGACGATGGGTGCTAGGCCCGGTTTTTCCGTCATGTCCGCGTTAAAGCCACCGCCTTGTATCATGAAGCGATTGATCACGCGGTGAAAAATAGTTTCTTTGTAATAGCCAGAGTCCACGTATTGCATGAAGTTGGCCACGGTTTTAGGGGCTTTTTCTGGGTAGAGTTCCACCACAATATCGCCACGGTTGGTTTCAATGGTGACCAGGGGGTTGGCGGCCAATAGCGGGGTGCTGAGGGCTAGGCTTGCGCTAAGTAATGCGGCTAACAAGAAAAATCGTAATTTGGGCATGGTCATCCTTAAATTGAAATCACTGGTGCTAACTGAAGATTAGAAAGAGGCTAAAAAAGCAGGCAAAGCCAGCATTAGGCGGCGCCTTCGGAAATGATTTTCCAGTTACCGTTTTCCAACAGCCAATATTGGCGTTTTTGCATTTTATTGCTTAGGTGTGGGCTTTTAAAATCTTGGGTGAAATCCACCACAACTAATTTTTGCTTGCTATCCGGGTAGGCAAACATGCTGACGTTGGAAAGGGCGATGCTGATGTCGGGTTTGTTCGCCTGCACGCGGTATTTGTGCGCTGACCATTGTTGATAATTGATGCCATTGTTGTTAAACGCGCTGGAGTAGTGGCTTAAGTATTGTTCAGTGTCTTGTGAGCGCCAGTCATTAAGCCAAGCGTCCATCGCGGCTTGCAAGCTTTGTTTTTCCGTGTCGCCGCTGTCGTTAGCGGACCAGCTTAAATTGTTGGCAATAACAATCGGCGTTTTGCCGGTTTGCAGGATGGGCGCCAAGCTTTTTAGATCTTGATTGTTTAATACCACGCAGCCGTCGCTGGAGCGAGGTGGGCGGCTGAAAGTATCGCTGGGTGTGCCGTGCAGCCAAATGCCAGAGCCGCTGCGGTTATGGCGTTGGTCCCACTCGTTTGGGTAGTTTAGCGGGTAGGCGCCATCGCCGTACATGTCGGCTAGCGGTTGGTTGAGTTTTGCTTTGGCAAAATACACGCCTATGGGCGTGCGTTTGTCGCCCTCGGTTTTTTTGTCGACGCCATTTTTGCCTATGGTGACGTAGTAGTCTTTGACGTAACTTAAGCTGTTGCCGTTGTTTTTGTATAGGTACAGGCGCGATTTGTCGGTGTCGACAACAATGACATGGCTTTGCTGCTCATTGGGTGACAGCAATAAATTTGGCATGCTGTCGGCGTTTTGTTTGGATAAGTAGTGCTCGATACGCACGCGGGCTTCGTCCTGCAAGTCTTTGATGGCTTCGGTTTGGTTGTTGTCGCTGCCACCAAAGCCCTGCAATTGTTGCGCTTGAGCCATGAGCAAGTCACCGCGCACCAAGTAAGCCAATTTAAAATTTGGGATGGATTTAATCAGCTCGTCGACGGTGTTGAGCGCTTGATCATTTTTACCTTGGGTGATTTCCAACAAGCTCTTGGCGAGCAAGGTTTCGGCTAAATTGCTCAAGCCATTTTGTTTGGCTTGAAACAAATTGCCTAGGCTGTCGCTATTGATTGCCGTGGCATTCCATGGCATCAAGGTAATCGCCGTTAAAAGTGCGTAGGTTAAGCTTTTATTCAAATGCATCTATGAATACCTAGCCCTAAAAAGTGACATCAAGCCTTACTGATCCGTGTCGATATGCCGTCAGCTAGTTGCTGGCATTCTCTTGTTGGATGTACCAGTTGTCGCCTTCTTTTTTCATGATCAGTGTTTTAGTCGTGTGTATGGGTTTGCCATCGGCACGGTAGCTTTGTTTGAAACGCACTCTAGCATTGTTGCTGTCGGCTACACTGATGTTGATTTTGGATAGGCTGACGCTGATTTTAGACGGTTTGCTAATGCGCTCTTTACGCTGCTCCTCCCAAGCTTTGCGACTTTGGCCTTTAGCCGGTTGGAAGCTAGCACCGTAGCTGGCAAAGTAACGATCCAAATCTTTGGCTGACCAAGCTTGCGCCCAGTTATTCACCGCGGCACTTAATTCTTCTTCGGCGCCTTTAGCTGGCGCGTTGCTAGTAGGCGCACTGTTAGCCACTTCGCTGGCGGGTTTTTTGCTCACGCTGTCCGATTTTTTTGTGTCGGCTGCGGCCACTTTAGCCGGTTCTTTTGCGGCAACAGTGGTTTTATTGCCGGTGCCGAATAAATCTTTGATCAAGGACAATTTACCTTGAGCGCGGGTGTTGCTGGTGTCCAATTGCAAGGCTTTGTCGTAGGCTTCGGAGGCCATGCGGGCATAAATGTCGCCTAAGTTTTCATGGGCAGTAGCGTAACTAGGATGGGTTTTAATGGCGGTTTCCAAGGATTTTCTGGCCTTATCAAACTGACCTTGATCGGCATACAACACCGCTAGGTTATTGTAGGGTTCAGGTAAGTTGGGGAATTTTTCCGTCACATCCGTGAACACCTTAATGGCTTCATCACGGCGGCCTTGCTCAGCCAACATCACGCCTTTCATGAACAGGGCTTGGGCATTTTTTGGGTTGTTGTTGATGTAGGCGTTGAGCTTATCAATGGCCGCCGCTGTTTGACCTTGGTCGGCCATTTGTGAAATGTCTTTTAGCTCATCGGCTTGAGCAAACGCGGTGCATAAGCTAAGTGATAAAATCACGGCAAGCTTAGCAATAGTGGCATTTAGCAAGGAAATAAATTTGTTCATTGTGATATACTTTTTTTAGTTAACTAACAAAGTGTAATTCTATCAACAGCCTAGCTAACATCCAATAGCTCTATCGGCTTTATTACTATATATTTCGCTCAATTTACCTAATCCAGTCCCACTCATCACCGTTTATGCTAAAAATCTACAACACCCTGGCTCGTGAAAAGCAAGTCTTTACCCCTATCGTGGCCGGCAAAGTGAGCATGTATGTCTGTGGCATGACGGTTTACGATTACTGCCACCTTGGTCACGCAAGGGTCATGGTGGTGTTTGACATGGTCGGCCGATGGCTGCGAGCCAGTGGCTACGAGCTTAAGTACGTGCGTAATATCACCGATATCGATGACAAAATTATTAAACGCGCCAATGAAAATCAAGAGAACATAGGCCAGTTAACTCAGCGCTTTATTGATGCCATGGATCAGGATGCGGCCAGTTTGTCTGTGATTAAACCGGACATCGAGCCCAAGGCCACCGATTTTGTTGAGGGCATGGTTAACATGATCGCCAGTTTGATCGAGAAGGGCTATGCCTACGTGGCCAATAACGGCGACGTCTTTTACTCGGTTAATCAGTTTGCCGGATACGGTAAATTGTCCGGCAAATCTTTAGAGGATTTACGTGCCGGCGAACGCGTGGAAGTCGATACGCACAAAAAAGACCCCATGGATTTTGTCTTATGGAAATCGGTTAAGCCCAATGAACCGAGTTGGCCATCGCCTTTTGGCGGACCCAATGGCGGCCGTGGTCGACCCGGTTGGCACATAGAATGTTCAGCCATGAGCGCGCACCATTTAGGCGAGCGTTTTGACATACACGGCGGCGGGCAAGATTTGCAGTTTCCGCACCACGAAAATGAAATTGCCCAATCCGAAGCCGCCCACAGCCACGATGGGCAGTCCTGCCAAATGGTCAACTACTGGATGCATAATGGCTTTGTGCGGGTAGACGACGAAAAAATGTCAAAGTCCTTAGGCAACTTTTTTACCATACGCACGGTGTTGCAACAGTACGATGCGGAGGTGGTGCGTTTCTTTATTTTGCGTGCTCATTACCGCAGCCCACTTAACTATTCCGATCAACATTTAGACGATGCCAAATTGGCTTTGACTCGCTTGTACACCTCGCTGCGCGGCCATGCAGTCCCGCCTTGCAGCATAGACTGGCAACAGCCGCATGCGGCTCGCTTTAAGTTGGCCATGGACGATGATTTCAATACCCCGGAAGCCTTAGCGGTGTTGTTTGACCTGGCTAACGAATTGAATAAGAGCAAGTCAGCGGCCACTGCCGCTTTGCTAAAAAGCTTGGCGGGTGTTTTGGGTTTGTTGCAACAAGATGCCACGGCCTTTTTGCAAGCGCCGGCTAGTGCCACGTCTGCTGCTGAAAATGGCGAGTCACTTGGCTTATCGGCAGAGTTGATCGCCAGCAAAATTTTGGCGCGGGCCGAGGCTAAGCAAGCAAAAAACTTCGCCCTAGCCGATGGCATCCGTCAAGAGTTGACGGCTGCCGGCATTGTGTTGGAAGACTCCCCGCAAGGCACGA
>JBEDKJ010000030.1:0-9598 GCA_041172285.1 Pseudomonadota bacterium | reverse complement strand
ATACAGGCTGATACGTCTGCGTATCGTCATCATCGAGCACTTGCCAAGTCTGGTTTTTGTCCAGTGCGTGGATAAAAAACGGTTTATCCAAGCCGTCAAATAAACCTTGCAAACTCTCTTTCAATGTCAGCCTGGTCGATTCTTTTGCCAAGAACAACAATGCCGTGCTGTCGATTTTGCTGAGTAGCATAGCAGGCAAACCAGCGCTGACTTTTGGCTCAGTCGGCGCGGATGGCGCAACGCCTTCATCCAACTGACTAAGCTGCGGCTCTTCGCTGTCAGCGCTGTCGGCGCTGACGGTCAATGCATCGAATGCCGGAGCGTCTTCAGCGTCAAGTTTTACCGCTACGTTGATGGTAAAGTTATCCGCATCCTGCGCATCACCAGTGTTATAGACAGTATCATCAAGACCAGAGTGAGCGACATCTTTGTCAGAAATTAAGCCATCTTCATGAGCTTCGCTCGCCAGTGAAGTATGTGGAGCCGATTCTGGCAGCAGAACATCGTTTTTTAAGTCGGCAAATTGACTTTGCACTTGCCGGTGAAAGCGCCTTTCCTGCCACCAATTAAGAATCAATACCGCCAATATTATCAATGCGCCTATGGCTATTAATGCTATTTGCAAATCACTCATATAAGCTTAACTTTCAGTTGGTTTTGTTTGAACAATTGCACATGATACCTAGGCAGACTCAAAGGCTTGCATCATCTGCACGGCGGCATCCATGTCGACCTCGACAATGCGTGATACTCCCGATTCCTGCATGGTAACACCGATCAATTGTTGGGCCATTTCCATGGTTATTTTATTATGACTGACGTATAAAAACTGCGTTTTTTCCGACATTTTTTTCACCATTGCACAAAACCGCTCAGTGTTGCTGTCATCCAACGGCGCATCGACCTCATCCATTAAGCAAAATGGCGCCGGATTGAGTCTAAACAAGGCAAACACCAAAGCCAATGCCGTGAGGGCTTTTTCGCCACCGGAAAGCAGGTGTATGGTGCTGTTTTTCTTCCCAGGCGGCTGTGCAAAAACTTGCAAGCCGGTGTCCAATATTTCATCGCCAAGCAGCGCCAATCCGGCTTGCCCCCCGCCGAATAGGGTGACGAACAGCTCGTTAAAATGTTGGTTGGCCAAATCGAACGTATCTTGCAATCGACTTCGGGTATCTTTATCTATTTTACGTATGGCATCTTCTAAGGTATCGATCGCCTCTTGTAAATCAGTCGATTGGCTGGCTAGGTATAAGCGCCGTGTTTGCTCCGACTCTAACTCTTGCATGGCGGCCAAATTAACGGCCCCCAAAGCCTCTATCTCTGCCTGGATTTGAACACAGCTTCTTTCTAAATCGACTACTTTCATCGCTGCTTTGCCGGTCTGGCTCGCATCCAATCTGACATTCAACTGCTGCTCTGGCACACCAGATGATTGGAGCTCAACTTGACATTGCTCGAAGCTTAACCTCGCCTCCTGCTCATTCAAACGACTGGTTTCCAATTTGTCGCGCAATGGGTGCAAGGATTGCTCATTTTGCATACGCTCACGCTCATGTTGCTGAAGATTAGCTTCACTTACATTCATGGCATTTCTTGCTTCAAGTAGCGCACGCTCTTGGTTTTGTTTTTTTTCTAAGGCCTCTTGTAGGTTTAGCTTGAAACCATCGCTTTCAATCTTTGCGAGAGTCACCAACAGGCTCTCTTGGCTCGATTTGATTTTGCTATTTTCATCAAAAATTACATTCAATTTACTATCTAACGTTATAATTTCATTAGAAATAATGCGCAAGCTAAAATTTAATTCTTGATGTTTTTTTTCTAGCAAATGCATTTCATCGCGCGCTTGATTAAAGAGTAACTCCGTTTTTTGCTTCAGCGATTCCGCCTCGTATTTTGCCTTTTGCCTCAAGGCCAATTTAGATGATTCGGTTTGCAACAATTGTTCCATAGAGGCTATTTCAACAGACAATACTGAGAGCTTACCTTCCAACTTGAGTTGTTCCGCTGCCAAGTCATTTCGTTTTTGCTGCATAGTTAGCAGCGCTTGCTGCTGCTGTTGAATGGTTAAATTCAATTGATGCGCTTGTTCAATAGCCTGCTTTAAATCCTGAGCCAGTGAACGCTGCAGCGTTTTTACCGATTGCAATTCAAGCTCCGCTTGGCTTAATGCCTGCTCAGCTTCAGTCAATGCGAGCTGAACAGAAGGACGTTTTTGCTGCAGGCTTTGCAATTGAGCTTGGCGTTCTAGCACACCATGTAAAACAGATTGCTTGGAAAAATAGCTGACGCTGTATTGGCTGTAGATATCACCTTGCTTGTTTACTAAATACTCCCCATTACGCAAGGATAAACTTGCCTGCGCTGGATCAATGCCGTCGTCTAACAAGTAAAAGCCAGTCAACCATTCTTGCAAGGCAGCTTCTTGCTCTGACGTTCCAGTATTAACGATGGAATAGAGTGAGGTTCGATTTTCTGCCTGCATGTTCTTGCTAGAAACAACCCCGCCTACGGTTAAAATTAAAGAGGCAGGTGGGCGATCAGCAACTTGTAATCTGGAGGCTGAAATGGCATTTAACCTAGGTCCAAGCACCGCTTCCAATGCTGTTTCCCAACCTTTTTTTACGCTTATCGTTTGCCATGTACGCAGCTGATCTTGTAAAGCGAGCTCTTTTAACCAGCGATTTAAACCCTCCTCATCGTCCGCATTTTTTAACGACTGCTGAATTTTTTCTAGCGATTTAAGCTCAGCGTCCAAGCTGCTTAAGTCACGCTGTGCAAATAATTGCGATTCATTAAGAAGTTTTATTTGGTCGATCAATTGATTTTCTTTAGCCAAACTAGCTGCAACGGTTTCTTCCAAGCCAGCGATGTTGGCATGCATTTCGGCCAACGCAGTTTGCTGTGCTTGCAATAAACTACCGTCACTTAATTTAATGCCTGCAATTGCCAACTGCACTTTTTCAAGCTGAAGCTGAAGCTCAGATGCTTCACGCCTTGCATAGGCCAGGTGATTTTGCTCAGACTGCAGATGCTGATTTAAATTGATCAAATTGGCATTAGCCGCATCCAATTCATTTTGTGCAGCTTGAAATTGCTCAAAGATAACCGGCACAGCTTCGACTGCCTGTTGATTGGCTTTTTCTGACAAAGCAACGCGACTCTGCTCATCGAGCAATTTAGCTTTTGCAGCGGCTAAATCGAGCTGAAACTGATTAGCCAAGCCATTATTTTTATCTAACTGAGCGCTCAGTTGATTAAGCTGCGCCTGCGTTCGCTCCTGCGCATCCTTGCTGTTTTTTAGCTGATTCTCAACGTTAGCGAGTTCTGCATTAGCTTGATAATAAGCAGCCTGAGCTTGATTCACGGTTTCCGCGAAAGCAAAGTTTTCTTGCCTAACTTGCTCTAAATCCCGCTCTTTATTTCGTAAACCCGCTATTTGCGCTTCGAGCTCTTGGGCCATTTGCTGCACTTGCCGCTGGGCTTTTTCCCAATGCAGGCTGGCATCGCGTTTTTTTAATGCCCAAACAAGTGCCGAACTTAATTTCAGTGCTTCATGTAAATTTTTATGTTTTTCCGCCAAGACGGCTTGGGATTGCAGGCGCGCAATCTGTTTATCTAACTCCTGCAGAATGTCTTCGACTCGAAGTAAATTCTCACGCGTGTCACGCAAGCGCAGTTCGGTTTCTCTTCGCCTTTCCTTGTATTTACTAATACCGGCCGCTTCCTCAAGAAAGATACGCAATTCTTCAGGCTTGGCCTCCACAATACGGTTGATGGTGTTTTGCCCAATAATGGCGTAAGCACGACCTCCCAGCCCGGTACCCAAAAACAAGTCTGCCACATCGCGACGGCGCACCAAGGCATTGTTGATGTAATAAGCCGAACCCTTATCACGTTCAATGACACGTTTAACGGAAATTTCTGCGTACTGGCTCCATTCGCCTGCAGCGCCACCTAAACTGTTATCAAAAATTAATTCCACGCTGGCGCGAGATATAGGCTTGCGCGAAGCAGAGCCATTGAAAATAACCGCATCCATGCTGTCGCCGCGCATCTCCTTGGCAGACGATTCGCCCAACACCCACCTAACCGATTCCATTACATTGGATTTTCCGCAACCGTTTGGGCCAACAATACCCATACGTTGGCCGTGAATGTGCAAGGTGGTTGGATCAACAAATGACTTAAAGCCGGCAAGTTTTAATTGGGTTAGACGCAAATCAATGGGCTTTTTTATTAATCATTAGGTGGGAAATGGACGTATTTAAACTGTTAAATTTAGGCTAATTTTTTATAGTATTTCAGTTAGATAGTATAATAACTTTTTTTTAGTAAAAACACCTTATGAGCTCACAATCAATAGGCGCAAAACCAACCGTTTTGGCCTCCAAAAATTTAGAAACTTTCGAAAGCCCAAATACAAATCGCGATTTTCATATCCACATGGAAATCCCGGAGTTCACCTGTTTGTGCCCAAAAACTGGCCAGCCTGATTTTGCCGTTATTTACTTAGACTACATTCCAGATAAAACCTGCGTTGAACTCAAAAGTTTGAAGTTATACATGTGGTCATTTAGAGACGAAGGTTGCTTTCATGAGGCCGTTACCAATCGCATCTTGGACGATCTAGTCATGGCCACTCAGCCAAAATTCATGCGGGTTACCGCAAAATTCTATGTGCGCGGTGGCATTTTTACCAACGTGGTGGCAGAACACCGTCAAGCAGGATGGCAACCTGCTGCACGCGTAGAGCTTACGCATTTCGATGGGCAGCAAAACACGCGCGGTTGATCTTAGCTAGCCAGCCATATTTGACCTCGCAATAAAACCACGTATGCGATCAAAATTTCGCTGCAATCTAATGAAAAACATTGACAATCCATCGGCCCGTCATTATTATGGCGCCTCGCTGATAGCTGATGTAAAACAACAGCGGGAAAATGTAGGTACAGGGGGGTATAGCTCAGCTGGGAGAGCGCTTGCATGGCATGCAAGAGGTCAGCGGTTCGATCCCGCTTATCTCCACCAATAACACTGCGTTTAATGGTGTTTTGTAGTAAAATGTTGCACTTGTAATGAGTGCAATACATTCTTAGGTCCCCATCGTCTAGAGGCCTAGGACACCTCCCTTTCACGGAGGCGACCCGGGTTCGAATCCCGGTGGGGACGCCAAAAATTCGATTATAAAAATCGCTAAAATGGCCATGTACTACTAGGCATTGCGCCTATACGCTAGTCAGCCTTTGTCTTATTGGCTTTTGCAGTTGGCCGCAGTGGGTCGAGCAACCACGACAATCCGTTGTGATCTATTTCTTGCATCAATGCTAACAAACGACCTACCTCGCCTTTTGGAAAGCCAACTCGCGCGTACCAATTCAAATAATGGCCAGGCAAGTCTGCTAAGTAACGCCCTTGATACTTACCGTAAGGCATGGGGGTATTCAATAATCGCAGCAGATCGTCTTGATTCATTTGAATTGCCATATGGTTAATTTGTAAAGTTGAAAGCGCATTATTCTTCCCTTAAAAGCCTAATATTACTGTAAAATTTACTTACAAAATGTATAAAACTAAAGCCTGTCTTTCACAGGCTTTTTTCTTGTCGTGCCGTTTATTCAATCACGGATATTTATTTAAAAAGCTTTTTAAATCGAATGACAACTGTAAATAAAGTCGATGTGCTGTTAGTTGGCAGTGGCGTAATGAGTGCCACTTTAGCCAGTTTACTGTCTGAATTAGACAGCAATCTCAGCATGCTGATGGTAGAACGTCTCCCTACTATCGCAACCGAAAGTACGGATGCCAGAAATAATGCTGGAACCGGCCACGCTGGCTATTGCGAGTTGAATTACACGCCTGTTGCCAGCGATGGTAGCCTCGATATTAAACGTGCTTTATCCATTAACGCTGCATTTGAAACCAGCTTGCAGTTTTGGTCCTACCTTGTCGAAAATGGTCGATTACCCGCACCGGCTAAATTCATCAACCCCACTCCGCACCTAAGTTTTGTTTGGGGTGCAGAGGACGTGGCATTTTTGCGTAAAAGATACGATTTATTAAAAAGCCACCACCTATTTAAAGACATGGAGTTCAGCGAGGATCCGGCCATTTTAAGCAAATGGATGCCGTTGGTGATGCAAAACAGGGATCCCAAACAAAAGGTCGCGGCCACCAGAATACCTTACGGAAGTGACGTGGACTTTGGCAGCTTAACTCGTCACTTTGTTAGCAATCTGACCAGCAAAGCAAACTTTAAGCTTAAATTAAACAGCGAAGTGAGGCGTTTAAAACAGCTGGAAAATGGTCGCTGGCTAATCACCATAGTCAATCTCAAGACCAAGAAGACCCAACAGATTGATGCAGGCTTTGTTTTCCTTGGTGCAGGTGGCGGCGCCCTAAAATTATTGCAAAAATCAGGTGTGCCAGAAAGTCATGGTTACGGCGGGTTTCCCGTTAGTGGGCAGTGGTTGGTCTGCGATAAGCCGGAAATCATCGCACAGCACAATTCAAAGGTTTATGGCAAAGCAGCACTGGGCGCCCCTCCAATGTCCGTGCCACATTTAGACATACGCATCATTGATGGGAAGCCAGCCTTATTGTTTGGCCCCTACGCTGGCTTTACCACTAAATTTTTAAACGAAGGCTCCTATCTGGATTTAATTAAATCGGTTAAACCAGGCAACATTAAACCCATGCTTAATGTGGGTAAACAACACACCGATTTAACTCGCTACTTGATTGTGGAAGCAATGAAAACCCACACCTCAAAGATTTCTGTTTTGCGGCAGTTTTATCCAGACGCCCTTAAGGCAGATTGGCGCTTGGAAAATGCCGGCAAGCGCGTACAGATCATAAAAAAATGCGATGAAAAAGGTGGAAAACTGGAGTTTGGTACTGAAATAGTTGCTGCAAAAGACGGTACGATAGCCGCCTTGCTGGGCGCATCCCCTGGTGCGTCGGTTGCCGTGCAAGCCATGCTGGATGTGATTGAGCGTTGCTTTAACCGGCCATTACACCAGGCAGACTGGCAAGAGAAAATTCGTCAGCTTATACCCAGTTATAAGCAATCCTTGATAGACAACCCGACGCTTCTAAATAGCGTTCGTCAACGAACTTTAAAAACGCTCAAATTGCGCGATTAGCCTCTATTTAGTTTGAATGCTACGCTGACGGCGGGCTTCGTATAAGCATATACCACTAGCAACACTGACGTTTAAGCTCTCAACCGAGCCAAACATGGGTATGGTCACCAAAGCATCGCAGGTTTCAGCCGTCAAACGACGTATGCCATCGCCTTCCGCTCCCAGCACTATGGCAAGTGGCCCATCCAATTTACAATTAAGCAGACTTGATGGCGCATCCATGGTTGTTCCAACCACAAACACCCCCGCTTCCTTTAATTCACGTATGGTTCTTGCTAGGTTAGTTACAGCAATAAAGGGTATGGTCTCAGCAGCACCGCTGGCTACTTTACGTACCGTGGCATTCAATCCTACCGCCCTATCTTTAGGCGCTATCACCGCATGCACTCCCATAGCATCGGCCACGCGCAAACAGGCTCCTAGGTTGTGCGGGTCTTCCACGCCGTCTAATATAAGGAAGAATGGAGGCTCATCTAAATCGGACTCTAAAATATCGTGTATGTCTTTATACGGAATAGGCGTGTCTACGACGCGCGCAATGACGCCTTGATGGCGGCCATTCATACCAGCCATGCCATCCAATCGACTTCGTTCCACCTCCATCACCCGCACATTAAAGGACTCGGCCATCTTTAGCAGATCTTTCATGCGCGCATCCAATCGATCTTTATCAATCAATATCTCTTGAACGCTGGCGCTGTGTTGGCGTAAGCGGCTCAACACAGCATGAAAACCAAATAAAATACGGGCATCGCTCATTGTTTGTCCTTCTCTATCGTTCCTAAAATTTAATGCTCAAGCATTAACGTTTGCTGGTTTTTTTATGGGCTTTTTTAGACTTAGTCGGTTTAGCTGGATTTTTAAATGCAGCACCACCATTAGCCTTGTTTTTAGCAAGAGCATGCCTAGGCTTTTGCTGAGAGCGACTTGGCGGCAACGACAAATCGCTGACATCACGGTCATTTGCATCGTCAGCCAAGCCCTGGTTTTTATTCACTAATGAGAAATCTATCTTGCTGGTTTCCAAATCCACGCGGGCCACTTTTATCGTTAACCTATCACCCAAACGGAAACGCACGCCGGTTCGTTCGCCGGCCATTTCATGGCGAGCCTTGTCGTAATGGAAATAATCATTGCCAAGCTCAGTGACATGCAACAAGCCTTCAACGTATACCCCATCTAAGGCGACAAATAGTCCAAAGGCAGTCACGCCCGCTACGCTGCCTTCAAACACTTCGCCAATTTTATCTTGCATGTAGAAACACTTAAGCCAATTGGTCACATCACGTGTCGCATCGTCTGCTCGACGCTCCGTCATTGAGCACTGCATGCCCAATTCATTCCAGTCACCTGGCTTATACTTATCGCCGTTCAAGACCGCTTTAATGGCCCGGTGTATTAATAGATCTGGGTAGCGTCGTATAGGAGAAGTAAAGTGCGCATAAGCTTCATAAGCTAAACCAAAATGCCCCAAGTTGTCTGGGCTGTAGATAGCTTGCTGCATAGACCTCAGCAATACCGTTTGCAGCAATTGCGCATCCGGTCTAGCTCTAATTTTATCCAACAACTTGCCATAATCCTTAGCATGCGGCTTATCGCCACCGCCGACACCAAATCCAAATTCCGCCATAAAGGTGCGCAATAGTTCTAACTTTTCCGGGGTAGGCCCTTCGTGCACTCGATACAATGCCGGGTGCTCATTGGCATGCAAAAATTCAGCCGCGCAAACATTCGCCGCCAACATGCACTCTTCTATTAATTTGTGGGCTTCGTTTCTGTGACTGGGCACGATGCTGTCAATTTTCCCATTATCATTGAACACCATAATGGTTTCAGAGGTTTCAAATTCTATGGCGCCGCGCTTTTCACGTTGCGCTAACATTAATTTATAAACGCTTTGCAAATGCGTCAAATGCGGCACCAGCCATGCATAATCCTGAGCCAACTGTGCATCTGGGTGTTGCAATATTTCATGCACTTGAGTGTAGGTCATGCGCGCTTTTGAGCGCATCACCGATGGGTAGAATTTATACTGTTTGACCACGCCTAGCCCATCAACCTGCATGTCACAAATCATACAGAGTCGCTCAACATCTGGGTTTAACGAACATAAACCATTTGATAAAGCTTCGGGCAACATGGGAATGACACGACGTGGAAAATACACCGAATTGCCGCGATCAATTGCTCCTTTATCCAAGGCATCCTTAGGTTGAACATAAAAACTCACGTCAGCAATGGCCACCACCAAACGCCAACCTTTACCTTGCGGCTCGGCAAATACCGCGTCATCAAAATCCCTGGCCGTTTCACCGTCTATAGTGATTAATGGCAGGGCGCGGCAATCAATGCGATTTTGGTAATCTTTGGCTTGCACTTGCTTAGGATAAGACTCGGCCAAGGCAATCGCCTCAGCGCTAAATTCGTGGGGCAAATTATGCTTACGTAAAGCAATC
>JBEDKJ010000029.1:0-2898 GCA_041172285.1 Pseudomonadota bacterium | reverse complement strand
GTCTTATAAAATTGCCAACATACGGGCTGGATTTGAACAAAATATAAGTGGTTGGAATTTCACTGAATTTGTTCGTGTGGAAAATATCTTTGATAAGGACTACATAGGTTCAGTTAGAATTAATGACGGCAATTCAAGGTTCTTTGAGCCAGCGGCGGACAGAAATTACTTATTGAGCGTAGGCGCAACCTATAAATTTTAAGTTTTAGTCAGCCCAACAAAGAACCCGCTTAGGCGGGTTTTTTGTTGTCAATCGATTGAACCCTAACCGTATGGTTTTAGTGATTTATATTAAAAATTAGTGTTTAATGCTAAGCTAAATTTAACCCTTACTAATGAATGGTATTTTAAGCAGCTTATGAAAATTATTGTCGATTTAAAAATTCTTGATGACCGCTTACACCAACAAATGCCCAGCTACGCCACAGCCGGTTCAGCGGGCTTGGATTTACGCGCTTGCCTAGATTCCCCCATCACATTGCAGCCGGGCGAGACCACGCTGATTCCCACTGGCATGGCCATCCATTTAGACAACATCTATTACGCGGCATTGATATTGCCGCGCTCAGGACTGGGCCATAAACACGGCATTGTGTTGGGCAATTTGGTTGGGTTAATCGATTCCGATTACCAAGGCCAATTGATGGTGTCGTGCTGGAATCGCGGTCAGACGGCCTTTGAAATCAACCCCATGGAACGGATCGCGCAGCTGGTTATCGTGCCAGTGGTGCAGGCGGATTTTCATTTAGTTGGGGATTTTGATAGCAGTGAGCGTGGCGAAGGCGGTTTTGGTAGCACGGGCAAGCACTGATGCTTTAATGAAGCCTAAATATTATTGATAATTACCTTGAGATAATATTAGTTTTCGTACTATAATTGCGGTCTTTCGAAAAAAGCAGAAGTTTGGAGATTTAACCATGGCACGTGTATGTATGGTAACTGGCAAAAAGCCAATGGTGGGCAACAACGTTTCTCACGCTAACAACAGAACAAAACGCCGTTTCTTACCTAATTTGCAAAACCGCAAATTCTGGGTTGAGAGCGAAAACCGCTGGGTAAGCATGCGCATTACTAACAATGCGCTTCGCACTATCGACAAAAATGGTATCGATGCCGTTCTTGCTGACTTGCGTGCTGCTGGCCAAAAAATCTAAGGTAGAACATTATGCGCGAAAAAATCAAATTAGAATCCAGTGCTGGTACAGGTCATTTCTACACCACCACTAAAAACAAACGGACTATGCCAGGCAAAATGGAAATCAAAAAATTTGATCCCGTTGTCCGTCAACACGTTTTATACAAAGAAGCCAAACTTAAATAACCCCTGGTTTATTTAAGCAATAAAAAAGCTCGCTATAAGCGAGCTTTTTTATTGCCTCTAATCCATGCAGACTACAAGGTAGCTGACCCGGCCAATATGCGCACTTCGCGCTGCGGATAGGGAATGCTAATGTTATTCGCTTTAAACGTGCGCCAGATGGCTAAATACAGCTCAGACTGAATGATCGCTGGCCCTTCTTCCGGGTCGGGCATCCAGATGGTTAAAATCAGGTCTATGCCGTTATCCGCGAAGCCTTTGATATGCACCGTTGGGGCAGGTTTGGCTAACACACGCGGGTGTTGCTTAGCGGCATCGGCAATCACTTGCATGGCTGTTTCCAATGGGCTGTCGTAGCTAATCTGCACCGGCAGTTGCACCCTGGCTTTGAGGTCAGTAAAGGAATGGTTGATTACCGGGTTAATGATGAGCATTTCATTGGGAATAATTACCTCGGTGTCATCTAGCTTGCGCAATACCAAGTAGCGGGTGCGCAAATCTTTCACCACGCCATGATGGGCATCCACGGTGAGCACGTCGCCTATCTGCATGGAGCGATCGAGCAATATGATGAAGCCGCTCACGTAATTGCTGGCAATACGCTGTAGACCAAAGCCTAAGCCCACGCCCAAGGCGCCACCGAAGACTGATAGCAGTGTCACGTCTAAGCCAACGGCAGACAAGCCTATCAGCAAGGCAATAACCAATAAAAAGCCGCGCAGAAGTTTGCTCATGACCACGCGCATGTTCATGTTGATGTGTTCGTTGCGCATCAATTTGTTTTCCAGCACCCGACTTAAAGACAGGGCGATGAATAGGGTGAGGATGATGGTGAGGATAGCCTGCAGCACCAATAAAAGATTCAGCCGACTTTTACCTAAGCTAAATTGCACGCTTTCTAGCGCATCCAATAAATGCGGCAATAAGCCGCTTAAATACAAGCCCAGCACGATTAAGATAAAACTGGTGATGCTGTTTTCTAGGGTTTTGACTATGCTACTGGGGGCCATGATGTAGCGCACCGCATAAGCGGCGATGCGTATCAACACCAAGGCAATAAGCAGGGTACTGGCGAGGTGTAGCAAACGGGCGGCAGGGCTAAGCATTAAGGTCAGCACCAATGTTGCCAACTGGATGCCGATCAAGCTAATTAAAGGAAACAGCACTCGGTTGATGCCGCCTATGCCTAACTTCCAGCTTTCTGGGGCGCTGCGCATGACTTTGGACCGCACTAGGCCATTGATTACCCAAGCGAAGCTGACCGCCATGGCGATTATGGCCAATTGCCACAAGGCAAAAGGCGTCGTTAAATAATCAAGTAACTCCGTCCAGACTAATTGCATCTCTTGATTCATTGTTTACCTTGCCCGTTTAGTGAACAACCTCGTTCCTTACATCAGGAATATGGTGGCTAAGCCTAAAAAGATTAAGAAGCCGCCGCTGTCGGTGACCGCGGTAATCAGTACGCTGGAGCCCACCGCTGGGTCACGACCGAATTTATTCATGCTGAGTGGAATCACCACGCCCATTAAGGCCGCTAATAATAAATTTAGGGCCATGGCGGCCATCATCACCAAGCC
>JBEDKJ010000028.1:0-14917 GCA_041172285.1 Pseudomonadota bacterium | reverse complement strand
AGCGTTTGCATGTTATGCAATCTATCGGCCAATTTCACTAAAATCACGCGCACGTCTTGTGACATGGCCAAGAGCATTTTGCGGAAGTTTTCCGCTTGCGCCACGCTGGCACTTTGGAATTCGATTTTGTCTAACTTGGTCACGCCATCGACTAATTCGGCCACTTGCTGGCCAAACTTTTCTTTGATGTCGTCGGTGCTGATGTCGGTGTCTTCCACCACATCGTGCAACAAGGCCGCCATGATGGTGGGCAAATCCATGTGCATATCGGCCAAAATACAGGCCACCGAAACCGGGTGGCTGATGTAAGGCTCACCGGTTTTACGCACCACGCCCTGATGGGCTTGGTCGGCATAGCGGTATGCCTCCCAAACCTGGGAGATGTCTTCGGATTTAAGGTAGTGTTTTAAGCGTAAGCTTAAGGCTGAATCGTCGCGGTCTGCCGGCAATAACAATTCGGCAGCGAGTGGATTGGCATGCGTACTAGACGATGCGGTTTTGTGTGCATTAGCCGATTTAGGCATGAGGGGGTCACCGCCTAGGCAGGGAAATTAAACGCGAGTTAAAATTTCCACGCCCACTTTACCGGCTGCAATTTCACGTAAGGCCAACACGGTTGGTTTGTCACGCAAACCTTGCACATTGATCAATGGCTCAGAACCATTGTGCAATTGGCGGGCACGGTAGGCTGCCACTAAAGTTAATTGAAAACGGTTAGGAATTTGATCTAAACAATCGTCTACAGTAATACGGGCCATGGTGGTGTTTCCTATTGAGCGCCGGGCTAATGCCTGGCAGATATTTAAGTATTAAGTGAGCGTTTTAATCAAACCAGCATGCCGCTGCATTTGAACTGAACCGACCAAGCGTTCTGCTCGAAATATGGCCGCTATGTCTTGCAAGGCCACATCGAAATTATCGTTAATTGTAACATAATCAAACTCACCCACGTGCGCCATTTCCGAGCGGGCTGCCGCCACGCGCTTAGCGATGACGGCGGCGGCATCTTGGCCACGGCCATTGAGTCGTTGTTCTAAGGTCTCTATCGATGGCGGCAAGATAAATATGCTGATGGCTTTTGGGTACAAACGCCGCACTTGTGCCGCGCCTTGCCAGTCGATTTCTAAAATCACATCAAAGCCTGCGGCCAGTTGTTGGTCCACCCCGGCTTGCGAAGTGCCATAGCGCGCCTCGTGCACCAATGCACTTTCTAAAAACTGCGCCTCACCCAGCATGTTGATGAAGGTGGCGTCGTCGACAAAATGGTAATCCACCCCGTCTATTTCGCTGGGCCTAGGCTTGCGCGTGGTGTGGGAAATGGACAGCTTTAATTGCGGGTCGTTGGCCAGCAAGGCTTTAATTAAACTGGTTTTGCCTGCGCCAGAAGCCGCGGTAATGATAAATAAGTTAGCCATGGTCATGTCTTTTTTTGGGTTCGTTTAGCTAATTTAGCACCAATCTGGATTAGGCAAGCCACTGAAAACGGCTTTCAAGCCGTCGCCCCAGCCTTGCCGTATCTGTAAATAATAGGGGTCGTTTTCGGTGATGCGTTGATAGCAATCGGCATGCAAGGTATCGGATCGGTATAACAATAAATCAATCGGCGCTGCCACCGACACATTACTGCGTATGGTGGAATCAAAGGAAATCAACAAGCATTTAACCGCGTCCATCATCTCGGTATGGTATTTCACCACGCGGTCTATGATGGGTTTGCCGTACTTTGTTTCGCCTATTTGGAAATACGGGGTTTCGCTGCAAGTCTCGATAAAATTACCGGCCGCGTAAACATTAAACAAGCGAGGCTTCTCACCTTTTATCTGGCCGCCCAGCAAAATGGTCGCATTAAAATCGATGTTGTGGTTTTTTAGAAATTCGGCATCGCGTTCAAACGCCGCGCGCAATTCGGCACCCACTAAACCGGCCGCCTCAAATAAGCTCTTCACATTATGCAGGTGCTTGATGCCTTTTTTGTTGGCCTCTATGGCGGCGCGCAAATGCCCGACCACGGCTTGCGTGATGGCTAAATTGCCAGCCGTCATCAAGACAATAACGCGGTCACCCTTAACTTCAAACACGTGCATTTTTGGGGAAATAGCGACTTGATCTACCCCAGCGTTGGTGCGCGTATCCGAGGCAAATACCAAACCTTGTTTTAACAATAAACCGACACAATAGGTCATAAAAACTCTAAGAGATAGGTGAATTAAGCAAGCTCAAATCATACCATTAGGCCGCCCTAGCGACCATTGAAATCTTGTCTGTGGCGGGTAATCACCTCTTGCGAGGCCAGTATGATTTCCCTTAAAAAACACAATAAGCCAAAAATCAGCGAGACCATGGCGGTAATAAAAGTCATCAATACAAAATTCGACAAATGGATATTGATCGCCACGCCGACGAATATAGCAGCAATCGCCAAGGACACGCACAAACCGGCAAAGATAAACAAACCTACCGACCAGCGCATCCACGCTGTGCGCACAACGATGATATCCAACTCGTCTAAAAACAACTTACGCTGATCCGCACTGAGGCCGTTTAAATTTCTGGCGCGATCTATGGCGCGGCCTAAACGGTTAACCAACACGCCCAATATAGAGCCTATGCCGGTTAACAAAAATACCGGGGCTACCGCATCACGAATAGCCTCCGATACATCACGAATATCAGATGGGGAATTAAATAACATAGGGTCTCAATCTTAATTGCTTATAGGGAAATTATTGCTGGGCTTGCTGATTTTGTCGCATCAACTCGGCATGCTTAACCAAGGCGGCCGTGTCTATGCGGCGCTGATCGACAAGCGCCACGCCGGCTTGATTAACGATCACGCTGCTGGCCATGCCTTCTATGCCACCGCCAGATCGCATGCCGCTGACCGGACTGGCGCTGCGGTAATCCAAACCAGTGGCCAAGCGCACGTGGGTTTCTCCGGCACGGCAACCGTTGGACACATCGAAACTTTGCCAGCCGCTGTCGCTTAAATACACATCCGCCCAGGCATGCGTTTGCATCAAGCTGCCGTCCGCGGTGAACAAATAGCCACTGACGTAGCGCGCCGGTAAACCCATGCTACGGCAACAAGCAATAAATATATGCGCGTGGTCTTGGCATACGCCTTGGCCCAGCTCAAACGCTTCCATCGCCGAGGTGTTGACTTGGGTGGCGCCACTTAAGTATTTCACCCTAACCAACAGCGCATGCATCATGGCCGACAAGGCCGAGCTTTGCTGGTGCGTTGCCGCTTTAAATTGCCCGGCAAAATCACGCATGGCGAGATTGCTAAGCGTTAAGGGCGTGTCACGCAAATAAATAGAAAGCGGCAAGCTCTGGTGTTGCGTCATCACCTCCAAGCCGGTTTCAATTTCGCCTTGCGCCACAATCAATATTTCCTGGTGCGGCTTGTCTATCACTAAGGTATGGGTGCTATTGCCATAGGCATCCTCAGTTGGATGCAGGGCGCCCGCTACTTTTATGTCCCAGCGTTTAACATGCTGACCAAAGCCATTTTGCGGGCTTAAGCGCAGTTGCTGTATGGTGTAATTTACCGATTCGCTGTACACATAACGGGTGTGGTGCTCGATGTTGAGTAACATAATTAACGGGTCGCAATGCTAAAAAAAGTGTTGTGCACTTCGGCACCCAGTCTGTTGTTGGCTTTAACAAAGTCATCAAGAAACTCATGCAGGCCATGCTGAAAAATACTGCGCATTTTGCCGAAGCGTAATTTGGCATGCAATTCACCGGCCAAGCGTTTGCATTCGCTTTGGCGGGTGCCGGACAACTGCTCTAAAATCTGCGTGATTTCGTCAAAACAAGCGTGCAAGGAGCGCGGCATGTCGCGTCTTAGGACCAAGAGCTCGGCCACTCGCCAGGGTTCTATCGAATCGCTGTAGATTTTTTGGTAGGCCTGAAACGCCGAAACCGAACGCAACACCGCGCTCCATTCGTAATAATCCACGGCGCCGCCCACCTCTTCTTGTTCCGGCAACAGCAAATGGTATTTCACGTCCAACAAGCGGGCCGTGTTATCGGCTCGCTCAATAAAGGTGCCTAAACGCACGAAACTGAAGGCATCGTCGCGTAACATGGTGCCAAAACACACACCACGGAATAAATGCGAGCGGGCTTTTACCCAATCACAAAACTCACGCAAACCGTTTTTAGCCAAATCTTGGCCTATAAACTGACTGAATTCCAACCACAAGGCATTGATGTTTTCCCAGGTTTCCGAGGTCATGGCCACCCGCACCGCATGCGCATTTTCTCGGGCACTGCGCAACGCGTTGTAAATACTGGAGGGGTTGTTTTCATCCATCGCTAGGTAATGGATCACCCCAGCGGCGGTGTACTCGTCGCCGTCTTTTTTGAAATAATCGCGCTCGTAGGCATCGACATTGCCGGAAATGTCTAAAGCCGTTACCCAAAGGGCCGCCTCGCTTTCAGCCGCGTTGGGCACCAAGGACATGTTATAGGTCACGTCCAAAACGCGCGCCATGTTTTCTGCCCGCTCTATGTAACGCGCCATCCAATACAAATGGTCTGCTGTCCGACTTAACATGCCTCCTCCTCGTCTATGCTGCTGGCTTCTAACTTACCATCCGCGCTATCGCTGCTTGCGTCTTGCAACACCCAGGTGTCTTTGGTGCCCCCGCCCTGGGAGGAATTCACCACCAGCGAGCCTTCCTTCATGGCCACCCGACATAAGGCACCGGGCACCAAACTGACGCTTTTTCCAGACAACACAAACGGCCTTAAATCGACATGGCGCGGCGCAATGCCGGCCTCAACCAAGGTTGGGCAGGTGGACAAAGCCAAGGTAGGTTGCGCTATGTAATTAGCCGGATTGGCCTCTATGCGTAGCTTGAAGTCCGCCAACTCTTTTTTGCTGGCGGCCGGGCCAACCAACATGCCGTAACCGCCCGAGCCTTGCACTTCTTTCACCACCAATTCCGGCAAATGCGCCAAGGTATAGGCCAAGTCATCGGGTTTGCTTAATTCGTAAGTGGGCACGTTTTCTAACAGTGCCTCCTCACCCAAATAAAATTTGATCATGGCCGGCACATGGATGTAGGTGGCCTTGTCGTCCGCCACGCCGGTGCCCACGGCATTGGCCAAGGTCACCCCGCCGTTACGGTAAACCGACAACAAGCCAGGCACACCCAACATGGAGTCCGCGTTAAACACCAATGGGTCAATGTAGTCGTCGTCTATGCGTCGATAAATGACGTCGACCTTTTGCGGGCCCTGAGTGGTGCGCATGTAGACCGCGTTATTGCGCACAAATAAATCCGGCCCTTCGACCAACTCCACGCCCATTTGCTGCGCCAAAAAGGCGTGCTCAAAATACGCGCTGTTGTAGGCGCCTGGCGTTAACACCACCACGGTCGGTTCGTGCACACCGGCTTGCGCAACGGCGCGTAAATTTTTCAACAAAACTTGCGGGTAATGATCGACCGGCGCCACCGAATAGCGCCTGAATAATTCTGGAAATAATCGCATCATCATTTTGCGGTCTTCCAGCATATAAGACACGCCGGATGGGGTGCGCAAATTGTCTTCCAACACATAGAATTGCGACTCGCTAGTGCGGACCAAATCGATACCGGCGATGTGCGCATAAATTTGATTGGGCACGTCTACGCCAAACATCTCTGGGCGATATTGGGCGTTGGCTAGGATGCTGGCTGGCACGATGCCGGCTTGGATGATTTCTTGAGCGTGGTAGATGTCGTGCAAAAACATATTGAGTGCGCGCACGCGCTGTATGGCACCGGCAGACAATTTCGCCCATTCTTTGGCCGCCAAAATACGTGGCAGCACGTCAAACGGAATCAAGCGCTCGGCACCGTCGTCGTCACCGTATACGTTAAAGGTGATGCCCACTCTGCGAAACAGCAACTCCGCTTCTTGGCGCTTGCTATTGAGTTGATGATGCGGCACGCCTTTAAGCCAAGCGTCGTAGGCGGCGTAAATGTCGCGAACACTGCTGTCCGCGTGAATATGCATTTCATCAAAAAATGCGGCTGCGGTGTTTTTCATGGCCTTGCTTTCTTTTATAGGTATAAAAGATTAAGCAAAACCCATACCAAATTTTTATTGTTTTAAATCAATTACTTAAAATGATTAAATCCATGCGAACCAATTTACGCACAGGTGCGGTGCATTAATCCGCTTGGGGCAAAGGCCCATGCCTTTATTAAGTGCGCGTCAGCACAAAGGGGGTTGGGATGAAAGAAGTAAAACCTAAATAAGTTCGATGCTTACTCTATATTTTGAATTTGCTCGCGCATCTGCTCGATGAGCACTTTTAATTCCATGGAGACTTTTGTGGTTTCCACCGCCACGGATTTGGAGCCCAAGGTATTGGCCTCGCGGTTTAATTCTTGCATTAAAAAATCCAAGCGTTTGCCGGCCGGCGCATCGCTATTGAGGATGCGTTTCACCTCGCTGATGTGAGCGGTCAATCTGCTTAGCTCTTCGTCCACATCAATGCGCTGGGCGAACAACACCAATTCTTGAGCCAGCCTTTCCGGGTCTAAGTTTTTTAAGCTGTCGTTTAATTTGGCCTCTAACTTGGCTTGGTATTCTTGCGTTAAAGTTGGCAGCAAAGGTTTAACGGTTGCCACTAGCTGCTCAATTTGGACTAAGCGCTCTAAGATCAGGGCTTTGAGTTTTTCCCCTTCGCGCGCGCGTGAGGCGTTGAGTGCTTGCAAGCCTGTTTGCAACAAAGCTTTAACCTCCTCCGCTAACTTGCTTTCACCATTAGCTTCACTAATAAGCACGCCTGGCCAACGCAAAATGTCGGCCACGCTTAGCTCGCGACTTTGTGGAAAATGCTGTTGCGCGATGGCTTGCATGGCCGCTAATTGTTGCAACATGGCTGGGTCGATTTGCGCTGCTTGGTGCGCAGCAGAGCGCGCCATTAAATTGAGTTTGCATTCGATTTTGCCGCGGCTTAGTTGCTCGCCTATCAACTCACGCATGAGCGGTTCTAGGCTACGCAAATTGTCATCGAGCTTAAAATGCAAATCCAAATAGCGGCTGTTTACTGCGCGCAGTTCCAATATCAAGGTGGCGTTATCCACGCTTTTTTCTTGGGCGGCGTAGCCTGTCATGCTAAAAATCATAGGGGCGCTTTCTAGTGTGATGCGATTAAAATTAGTGCCATGTTATCAAATACGGCTGATTTCATGCCAAAATAAAGCCCTTAATTAGGAATACAACTATGCAAACCCATCAACGGCCAAGTGGCCGACACCACAACCAATTACGCGACGTGGCCATTATTCGACATTACACCAAGCACGCTGAAGGCTCGGTGTTGGTTAAATTTGGTGACACCCATGTGCTGTGCACGGCCAGCGTGGAAGAACGGGTGCCCGGCTTCCTCAAGGGCAAAGGCCAAGGTTGGGTCACGGCCGAATACGGCATGCTGCCCCGCTCTACCGGTAGCCGCATGGACAGGGAAGCCGCCAAAGGCAAACAGTCTGGTCGCACCCAAGAGATACAACGCTTAATTGGCCGTTCACTGCGAGCCATTATTGATTTAGAAAAATTGGGTGAACGCAGCATACAAATTGATTGCGACGTCATCCAAGCCGACGGCGGCACCCGCACGGCCAGCATCACCGGCGCCTACGTGGCCTTGCACGATGCGATTGCCACCTTATTAAAAAGTGGCGCCATTAGCGAAAGCCCGCTCGTCCAAGGCATGGCTGCCATTTCGGTGGGCGTCTACCAAGGCCAACCGGTGTTGGATTTAGATTACCTAGAAGATTCGGATTGCGACACCGACATGAACGTGGTGATGACTGCCGACGGTGGCTTTGTCGAAGTGCAAGGCACGGCAGAAGGCCAACCGTTTAGCCGCGATGCCATGAACGCCATGCTGGACTTAGCCTCACACGGCATCAAGCAATTGCTGGCCAAGCAAAAAGAGGCGCTCGGTGTTTAACAAACTGGTCATTGCATCGGGCAACAAAGGCAAGTTGCGGGAGATTGCCCACTTGCTAGCGCCGCTTAACATAGACATCGTCGCGCAAGCCGAACTCAATGTGAGCGAGTGCGAGGAACCGCATTGTACCTTCATTGAAAATGCCTTGGCCAAAGCGCGCCATGCCAGCCAGCAAACCGGCCTACCGGCCTTGGCGGACGATTCTGGCTTGTGCGTGGATGCGCTGCAAGGCGCACCCGGCGTGCTCTCCGCGCGCTATGCCGGCGAGCCAAAATCCGATCAAGCGAATAACGAAAAACTGCTGAGCGTGCTGGGTGCTGAAAAAAATCGGCAGGCGCATTTTTACTGCGTCATCGTCTTGGTGCGCCATGCGGATGACCCCGAACCCTTGATTGCGGAAGGCCGCTGGGCAGGGGAAATATTGAGCGAATTTCGTGGGCAAGATGGCTTTGGCTACGACCCGCTTTTCTTGGATGCCAAAACCGGTAAAACCGTGGCCGAATTGCCATTGGAAATCAAAAGCCGCATCAGTCACCGCGGCCATGCCATGGCCAAACTGCTGCTGCAGTTAGAAAGGCTTAACCATGTCTAAGAGTACTTGGCCTAAGTGGTTGCGCGACGACGACAGCATCGTGGCCTGCACAGAAAAAATAAAAGTCATGAACGAGAATTTTGATGAGATCAAACAAATCGCTCAAGATGCCTTGGAAGACGGCTTGCTCATGGAAGTCAGTGAAACGCAAATGCGCACCGCCTTGCACGCGCTGGTTGATGCCTTAATCAATCCGTATAAAAGGTAAGCCAGATTAAAAAAGTCATCCCCATAAAAGCCGACACGGCCTACTCCAACAAGCCCATCAACACGATCGCGCCGCTTGCCGGCGAAGCCACCTTATCCGGCTTAAGCAACCCTCCGCCGTTATCCTTATATATTCACATTCCCTGGTGCGTTAAAAAATGCCCTTATTGCGATTTTAATTCGCATGAACAACGCGATAAAAATAATGGCATTCCTGAAAGCGCTTACATCGATGCCTTGATAGCTGACTTGGAACTAGCGACACCCAAAGTGTGGGGTCGCAAAGTGGGCTCGGTGTTTTTTGGCGGCGGCACGCCCAGCTTATTTTCTGCTGAGGGCATAGACCGAATTTTAAGCCAGGTGCGCATGCTCACGCCCTTGGAATACGATGCCGAAATCACTTTAGAGGCCAACCCCGGCACGGTCGATGCCGCCAATTTTATAGGCTATAAACAAGCCGGCGTGACGCGCTTATCGCTGGGCATACAAAGTTTTAACGATGCCCACCTGCAAGCCTTAGGCCGCATACACGATAGTGAGCAAGCCTTGGCGGCGATTGCTTTGGCCATGCAAACTTTTGAGCAGGTGAATTTGGATTTGATGTACGGTTTGCCCGAACAAAGTTTGGCCCAAGCCATGCAAGATGCGCAAAAAGCCGTGCAATGCCAGACCAGCCATTTATCTTTTTACCATTTAAGCTTGGAACCCAATACCCCTTTTTACCGCACGCCGCCCAGTTTGCCTGACGACGATAGCAGCGCGGAAATGCAAGTTGCCATCGAGGCTTTGTTAGCCGAGCACGGCTACGAGCATTACGAAACCTCGGCCTTTGCCAAACCCGGCAAGCAGGCTAGGCACAATTTAAATTATTGGCAATTTGGCGATTACTTAGGCATAGGTGCCGGTGCCCACAGCAAGTTGAGTTACCACGATAAAATTTGTCGGGAGGTGCGGACTAAGCACCCTAAAGCCTACATGGAAAAATCCTTGGCTTGCCAGGCGGTCGAACGGGAATGGGTGATTGAAAAAGACGAACTGGGCTTTGAATTCATGATGAACGCACTGCGCTTAATAGACGGCGTGCCTCTCAATTTATTTCAAGCGCGCAGCGGTTTAAGCTTAGACACCTTGCATGTTGCCCTCAAAAAAGCCCAAGACAAAGGCCTGTTGCTAGTGGAAAAGCAAACCTTAAAACCGACCTTGCTGGGCCAGCGTTTTTTGAACGACTTGCTGGAACTGTTTTTAAATTAAGCGGCTTATTTTAGTGCAGTGCGCATTCTGGCGATGGCGGCTTTTACTTGCACCGGCGCCGTGCCACCGATGTGATTGCGGCTATTGAGCGAGCCTTCTAAGGTTAAAACCGCATACACGTCATCACTGATGCTGCTAGAGAATTGCTGCAAGGTGGCCAGTGGCAAATCGCTTAAATCGACTTTTTTATCCACGGCGTAACGCACTGCCAAAGCCACCACTTCATGGGCATCCCTAAACGGCATGCCTTTTTTTACCAAGTAATCGGCTAAATCGGTGGCGGTGGCAAAGCCTTCGCTGGCGGCTTGACGCATGTTGTCTTTATTCACGGTGATGCCACGCATCATGTCGGCATAAATTTCCAGTGTCACCAACAAGGTATCGACGGTATCAAATAAAGGCTCTTTGTCTTCTTGGTTGTCTTTATTGTAGGCCAGCGGTTGACCCTTCATTAAGGTGAGCAAGGCGGTTAAATGTCCATAGACACGACCGGTTTTTCCGCGCACCAATTCCGGTACATCGGGGTTCTTTTTTTGCGGCATGATGGAGGAGCCGGTGCAAAAGCGATCGGCAATATCTATGAAAGCAAAACGCGGTGAGCTCCACAAAATCAGCTCTTCGGACAAGCGCGATAAATGGGTCATGACCAAGGAAGCCGCGAAGGTAAACTCGATGGCAAAATCCCGATCGGATACGGCATCCAAGGAGTTTTCACAGACGCCATCAAAACCCAATTTTTTCGCTACTAACTCGCGGTCTATTGGGTAGCTGGTGCCGGCTAAAGCGGCCGCACCCAAAGGCAAACGATTGATGCGGCGACGGCAATCGGCAAAACGTTGTGCGTCGCGGCTGAGCATTTCCACGTAGGCCATTAAGTGGTGGCCCAAGGTGACCGGTTGCGCTACTTGCAAATGCGTGAAGCCAGGCATGACGGTATCAAAGTGCGCTTCGGCTAAATCCAATAAGCTCAATTGCAGTTTTTTTAATGCAGCGCCAACATGGTCAGCGCTGGCCCTTAGCCATAACCTAACATCGGTGGCCACTTGGTCGTTACGGCTTCTGCCGGTGTGTAAACGCTTACCTGCATCGCCAATTTTATCGGTTAAGCGCTTCTCTATGTTTAAGTGCACGTCCTCTAAATCCAAGAGCCACTCAAACTGACCGGCCTCAATTTCTGTTGCAATGTCAGCCAAGCCTTGCTCGATGGCTTTAACGTCGTCTTGGCTAATTATTTTTTGCGCACCCAACATTTGCGCGTGCGCAATCGAGCCTTGAATATCGTAAGCGGCCAATCGGTAATCGAACCCTATCGAGGCCGTGTATTTTTTTACCAGCTCGGCCACCGGCTCATTGAACCGTCCGGACCAGCTGGTGTTTTTAGTATTCAATGCACTTGTTTTTTGGGTCACGTTTATGTCTCTTTTACGGGTCAATTCGGCTTAGTCACTAAATTTACTTGGCCACTTTATATATTTTTAACCGGCTAGCTAAATAGTGGTTAATAATACACTTGTACGGCTTGATTATAACTGCGGTCATTATAATGCAAAACACCAAAGCTAAAGATGCCCCATCATTCCAACGGCAGCCATGAAAAAACCCCAACGCCTGCTTAATTGCCGTAATTTAGGGGTCCATTTACGCATACTAATCATCGTCAATCTCAGTTTGATATTGGCGACGGTTTTATTAAGCACCGACTTAAATTCGTTTTTTGCGCAACTGCTACGTCTATCGGCCATCGCCCAACCCATGCTGCTGTTAAGCCTATTGCTGTTGTACCTAAGCTACCCGGCATTAAACACACTGCCGCACGGCATCGGTCTTATCGCCGTCCTAGGCGTGGTCAACCTAGCCTGTTTAAGCGTGCTGGCCTTGCTGACGCCTGTATTTAGTGTGGAGGCCATCCCTAGCACCAGTCGTGTGGTTTTTTTCAGCAGTTTAATTGGCGCTTTCACCCTGTATTATTTTCATTTGCAGCATCGTGCCTACTCCCCCGCCATCGATGAAGCCAGGCTGCAAGTCTTGCAAGCGCGCATACAACCGCATTTTTTATTCAACTGCATCAATGCCGTTTTATCGCTGATACGCAGCCAACCAAAACAAGCTGAAACGGCATTGGAAGACATGGCCGATTTGTTCCGCGTGCTCATGGCCGACAACCGAGACTTGGTCACGCTGGCTGACGAAATCGCTTTATGTCGGCAATATTTAGCCCTAGAAAAATTGCGTTTGGGCGACCGCTTGAACGTGCAATGGCAGATAGATGGCATGCCAGCCCGAGCGCTGATTCCGCCCTTGGTTTTGCAACCGCTGTTGGAAAATGCCGTGCACCATGGCATAGAACCGATGGCGGATGGCGGCACCATTGTGTTGAAAATTGTCAGCAACAAAAATGAGCTGCACTTGCTCATCACCAATCCATACCAAGCCGGCCTAAGCCGGCATTTTGGGAACAACATGGCACTAAAAAACATACAAGAACGGCTGACCTTGCATTTCGATCTGGAAGCCTCGCTGCGCAGTCGGCAGGCGGACGGGCTATACCAAGTGCACATTATTTTGCCCCACACCACAGCATGAAGCCCAGCGTCAAAATTTTAATCGCCGATGACGAAGCCCCCGCGCGCAATCGTTTGCGTGAATTGTTGACCGAACTGGCGGACGTGGAAGTCATTGCGGAGGCTAAAAATGGGCAAGAGGCGATCGATTTTTGCCAGCGGCAGCAACCCGATATCGCCATCCTAGACATCAGCATGCCAGGGCAAAATGGCATAGACGCCGCGCAAGCCATGCAGCAAATGGCCATGCCACCGGCGATTATTTTTAGCACCGCGTTTGACCGCTACGCCATGCAGGCCTTTGACATACAGGCAGCAGACTACTTATTAAAACCGATACGCTTAGAGCGCTTGCAAGCCGCTATAGACAAAGCCCTCAGCTTGCGACCCAAGACTAAAGCCACAGAACAGAGCAAACCGCAACGCAAGTATTTATCTATCAATGAGCGCGGCAGCATCCTTTTGGTGGCTATCGAGGACATCATTTATCTGCGCGCTGAAAGCAAATACACCACCGTGCGCACGGCAAGCAAAGAATACCTATTGGAAGAATCGCTCAACCATTTGGAACACGAATTTGACGGGCTGTTCCTGCGCTTGCATCGCAATTGCTTGGTCGCTAAATCCGCCATAGTGGGCTATGAAAAACGCCCGATGGATGACCTGGCAGAGGCTGATCACGCCACCACTAATGACAAGCAATGGGTGGCCATTTTAAAAAACATTCCGGACACGGTGGTGGTCAGTCGCCGGCAACAACACTTAATCCGAGCCAGCTAAAGCCAGCCTTTATGCTTGTGTTAAAATGCCACTACTAACCCCTATTTTTAGCCTAAGCTTAGACCATGAATACGCAATCCGCATCTGCCCCTGCTGACTTTATCCCACCCAAAAAATTAGTCATTGCTAGCCGTGAAAGTCCGTTGGCGATGTGGCAAGCGCTGCACATACAAAGCCGCTTGCAAGCCTTGTACCCAACGACCACGGTGGACATATTGGGCATGACCACCACCGGCGATCAGATTTTAGACACCCCCTTAGCGCTAGTGGGTGGCAAAGGTTTGTTTGTAAAAGAATTGGAAACGGCCTTGGCCGATGGCCGCGCCGATTTGGCCGTGCACAGCATGAAAGACGTGCCTATGAATTTACCGGATGGCTTCATGTTGGTGGCCACCGGTGAACGCGAAGACCCCAGGGATGCATTTGTTTCAAACGACTTTGCTTGCTTAGAAGACCTGCCGGCCGGCAGCGTAGTGGGCACGTCTAGCTTGCGCCGTCAAAGTCAATTGCAAGCCCGTTTACCCCAACTCAAAATTGAATCCTTACGCGGTAATTTGCAAACGCGATTACGCAAACTGGACGAAGGCCAATACGCAGCGATTATTTTGGCCGCCGCCGGCTTAATTCGGCTGGGCTTGCAAACGCGCATACGCAGCGTCATCGCGCCGGAACTGAGCATACCGGCGGTAGGCCAAGGGGCCTTGGGCATAGAAATTAGCGCGAACCGGCCGGACTTGCATGCCGTGTTAGCGCCGCTTAACCATGCCGACACGCAAGCCTGCGTGGAAGCGGAGCGCGCCATGAGTCGTGCCTTGGCTGGCAGTTGCACGGTGCCATTGGGCGCCTACGCCACCTGCCAGGGCGACGATTTATCCATTACCGGTTTTGTTGGCAGCGTGGACGGCAAACAAATGTTGGTGGAAAAAGCGACCGCCAAACGCCATCAAGCCGATGCGCTGGGCAAGCAATTGGCAGCGCAATTGGTCGCCAAAGGCGCCGATCGCATTTTGGCTGCTTTAGACGGGCACAAGTAACGCTGTTTACCCCATGGCCAATAACGCACTAAAAGGTCTGCACGTCGCCGTCACCAGGCCCAGCGAGCAAGCGGCTGAGTTGAGCCTGGCCCTGACTGCACAGGGTGCCACCGCCATAGAGTTTCCATTACTGGGCATTGCCCCGTTGGACGATTACAGCGCGTTTGATTTAGCCATCGCGCCGCTTGAACAGGCAGATTGGGCGATTTTTATCAGCAGCAACGCGGTCGACCAAGCCATGCCACGCGTAATCAACAGGTTTGGGCAAGCCCCCAAACAATTGCAATTTGCTGCCATAGGCCCGCAAACGGCTGAGCACCTTGGGCAATTTGGCATCACACGGGTACTAATACCGCAAGCGCGCTTTGACACCGAGTCCTTATTGGCGCTGGCGCCCATGCAATCGGTTGCCGGTAAACGCATCGTTATTTTTCGTGGCCAAGGTGGCCGTGAGGTCTTGGCTGAAACCTTGCAAGCCCGTGGTGCGCAGGTCAGCTTTGCCGAATCCTATCGCCGATTTAATCCGCAAACA
>JBEDKJ010000027.1:0-18366 GCA_041172285.1 Pseudomonadota bacterium | reverse complement strand
GTTTTCTTTTGTTCTGTATAAATACTTATATGAATAACTATCAAGCAGAACAATTAACAGCTAAATGGCTTAAGCAAAATGGAATGGATGAAAAGAGCTTCACGGTCATTGACCTCCCATTCATACAAGCGCAGCAAGTTGCTTTTGCGTTGATGAAATATCACGCTGAGTTGTTAGATGATGATCAAACGGAATTTGTGAGTAGTTATTTAGAAGACATCAAGCACAAGGAAAAAAGAAAGCAACTAACAGCCACAAAGGCATATCGCGTTCTAAACATAGGCACAAAGATTAATAGGCAATTATTTAAGGCAAATAGAAAAAGCAGATAAGTCACTGCTCTAACAAAGGATAAAAACGCGGGTTGTAATATGACGGCTAATGAGCCCGCACTCATTGTGTAAGTCTGTAAGCGAGCACAAGTTAATTGAGTAGTTGCCGGTGGATACTTGTAATTTTGCGAGTGGGAGTTTGTATGCTGTCTCCCAAAAAATTCATTTACAGGCGTGTGGTGGGACTTTTGACCGTAAAACACGAACGACGACTAACTTGAGTTTCACTCTCGATAGCCGTCGTATTGGCGAACATTCTCCGTAAACCTCACTACACCAAATACCACTTCGTAGTATTCGGCTTTCTCTTTATCACTCAATTCAAATAAAAGAACAAAAAAACTGTGTTGAGCAAAAGCGAATGCTTTTGTGAAAACACAAGCGAACATCAGTTCGCTCATTAACTAATCGTATAAATATAAAAACAAAGGAACTAAGCAATACCTTTGTTTTAACGCACACAGATGACTTAACCAATTGATTAATGGATAGAAGATGAACTTAAAGGACATATGGCAAAAAATGGTAGGAAATGAAAACATAAGAAATTACGCTGCTAATAATGAAAACAACACATTATTAGAGGAATACATGAAACAGGCACGCACACTCAACGACAAAGAACTGAACTTACTTTTACTCTATGTGAATACACGCAAATACGCAGAGCGTGATCGCTGTATGTTGTTAATGACTTACTTTGGAGGAATGCGCATCGGTGAGGTGGCTGCTACAAAAATTAAGGACGTACTGGCTGGCGATGGCACAATTAAACAAGAAATTAACTTAACCGCTGAGCAAACAAAGGGGAAGTTCGCAAGAACAGTTGTTTTAAACGACAAACTTCGCAAAGAGATTTTGGGGTATTTGCTTACACGTTTTGATAAAGCCCAACTTATCGCACTTCAATACAGCTCAGCTAAAGAAAAGCCATTGTTCAGCACACAAAAGAGCGAAGGCTTTAATGCCAACACCGCTTGTTACCACTTTCATATGCTTTACAAGAATGCTGGATTGGAAGGGTGTAGCAGTCACAGCGGCAGACGAAGCTTTTTAACCGAGCTGAGCAGTAAGAGTGTACCACTTAAAGTCTTAATGGAATTGGCAGGGCACAGGCAAGCACAAACAACCATGCGTTATGTCAACGTGACGCAGGATATGAAACGAGCTGCAGTGGAATTGATTTAGCAAGTCGTTTAAAACGACTTTTCTAATCAGCCCACATCTTAAA
Source organism: Pseudomonadota bacterium (assembly GCA_041172285.1). Classification (GTDB taxonomy): domain Bacteria; phylum Pseudomonadota; class Gammaproteobacteria; order Burkholderiales; family Methylophilaceae; genus Methylotenera. The sequence continues at coordinate 16,803 of JBEDKJ010000027.1, read as the reverse complement.
GCTACTTGCGACTTTAGGAGCATTATCAAACATCAATCGTAATTCTTCAATGTTGATTGCTGGCAGTTGCCACTCGCCTCTCACAATGGCTGCATCCAATTCCTTTTGTTGTTGCTCAGTCCAACGCTTACGTGGCTCTACTTTATCGAAACTTGGAAACTTACCAATCTCAGCATTAGCTATTAAAGCATCTGCTCTAACAAGCATACGACTAACGGCAACTTTCATTCCATTGCGTTTTTTTCTGCCGCCTTCAATACCATCACCAGCACGCGGCATACAGTTTTTAACTAACTTAAACCCAACGCCCATCTGATGAGTAGTCATCTTATTAAACGGTGCGCCTATACTTGAGCCATCCTGTTTTGCTAATTTTACTAGGTGATTAACACACCATATTTTATGTGCTCGTTTCAATATGTCTTTTCTAACTCCTGCCAATTTAGCTAAAGGACGTTTAGCGTTACTAATTCGTCCGCGCTGATTTTTTGTTTCAGCTAGTCTGTTTGGGTGTTTTCTGATCTCAGCCAATACCTGTCTAGCAATCGTGCGCTCGCTTAAGTTAAGTGGAATTTCAATAATCAAATAATTATCTCGTGTTGGACTTATATTGCTAAAGTAATCATCGAGCTTTTTTACGTGCGGCAGTTTTATTTGCTCAACAAATACTTCTCTGCCTTTATGTTGCCACCAATACTCAAAACTAAAACGATACACATCGCCAAAGTCACGCCACATTGCTTTTAATTCTTTATCTAACGTTTCACCGTTCTGCTGACATACCCACCAGTAGTCTTTGCTCAATCTTAAATACTCCCACCACCAACGCTGCACGCTTTCTAAAGCACCACGTAATTCATCCTCGTCATTTTTATAGGTGATGTGTGGTGAGCTTTTAAGTTGTCTATTGGGCTGTTTCATACATTTCTTTCAATATAGTGTTATCACATAATTACCGCTAACTTAATGCTAAATGATATCAGCCTATAGTTATACATGTCGATAGCGAAACAGCAAACAAACGCAAACGCTACCGCATTTTTTAATTTTTTACGGAGCAATAACTATGTCAAACGCAACTTTAGTATTACCAGCAGTAACTTCTTCATCAACAAAAGCAACACTTAAAGTGACTGCTAAAACGAAAGTCGTTTTAAACGACTCCTCAAACTTTGTTAGTGCTTTAGCTAACGCACGTAAGCAATGGCAACAAAATGCTTACGCTACATCTAACAACGGTCTTTATAAATTGTTAGCTGATTGCTACGCACAGTATTTGGCAATGTGCGCAGATAGCGCGAAGGCTAAAGAATTACGTGATCAGCTTGATGCCTACATTGCAACCAACAAGCTAGTGTTTCGTAAAGGTACGCATAACTTAGTAAAAATTGTTAAGTGCGTATTTGGTGACACTGACAAACGTCGTATTAGTACTTACGGCATTGTGTTGCGCACAGCCTTAGCAAACGGCTTAAAAGCAAAAGAAGTGGCTGCTTTTATTAAAGACAGCGGTGGCGTACAAGAAATTAAATTGGCACGCGGCAACGCTTTAACAACGAAAGCAAAAGCTGTGGCTGTACAAACATTTTTAGCTAGGAAAGTATTGGCTGAGGTGACTAGTACAAAGATTGCCGAAACTTTAGACGCTAGCAAAGTTGGACAACAAGTAGTGTTTGTTGCCACACAGAAAGCTAACGGCAAGTTTGTAATTAATGCTGTAACAGAAAGCACAGGTGCGGTTAACGCAGCATTGGCTGCTTGCTACAGCAACAACAAGGCAAAGCTAAGCAATAAGAAAGTAGAGCAAAAAGCATCATCTAAAGATGCCGCTATAAACAAAGCAATTGAATTGTCTTTAGCTGCTTAATTAAACAAAAGGTGCGTGGTAAGAATACTGCGCACTTTTTTTGTCTTTATTTTTTGAACAAGGAGATTTTAAAGTGAGTAATATTTTTAAAGATTTTGATAGCAAGTACGAGCCTAAAACACTTGCTGATGTTGTGTTCCATTCAGCGCAAGCACGTGAAACAGTTGAAGGTTTAGCAGATGGTAGTTTTGGCTTTCCGTCGAGCGGTAAGAATGGCATTTTGCTATATGGTACTTATGGCACAGGCAAAAGCGCACTAGCAAAGATTTTGCCTGATTTGATTGAGCAAAATAACGGCGGTTCTGTAGCACACCTAACTTACGTAGAAGTAGCGCAAGGCGGTGATAACGGTGCTGCAGTGATTGAACGCATTAAGGCGCAAACCAAGCTAATAGTGCTTGGCAATGCTTATCATTACTTTGTATTAGATGAGGTAGATAATTTACTTACACAAAGTATGTTGTCGCTTAAAAGTGCGATGAATACAGGCGCTAAAAATAGTATCTTTATACTAACAACAAATAACTTGTCTAAAGTTGATGGCGGCGTAATTAATCGCTGTAAGTTAGTTGAGTTTAATGCCGCTGAAAGCGCAGATTGGTTACCAAAAGTACATGGTATTTTGGCTGACTATGGCGTGACAGGCATTAAAAATGAACTGCTACTTGAGATTATTGAACCTTGCGAAGGGAGCGCACGTGATATTTTAGATGCTACACGTATGCTTATTGCTAAACGTTTGAAGCGAGCAGCTTAGTTATGTCGTTTTAAACGACTTCCTAACAAAAAGCCTACTGTAAAAAGTAGGCTTTTTTATTACTCACACAAAAGTCGTTTTAAACGACTTTTGTTATATCAGCTAGTAAGTTAACTAAAAACTCTAATCTCGCGTTTTTGACTGCCTTACGTCAATTTAAGCTGCCAATAAACTTCGCGTCATCTCCCCTCTAAGCTGTTCGATGGCTTGTAGTACTTTTAAATGCGAATAGTGCTTTTCAATCATACCTACACTGGTACCCATTTGCTGAGCTAGCGTGTGGATGGGTACGCGGTCGTGAGTGAGTGCTAACGTCGCATAGGTATGCCGTAGGCTATAAAACACTCGTCTTTGTTCGGTTTGAGGATCAATTAACAAGTTATTTTCTACAAGATAGCTTTCAAACATTTTTTGAAAGCTTGAACTAGGATTGATATTGTTTGGCGTTCTAAATACGTATTCACTGTTGTATGCGTCAGTAAGATTTTTTAATTCTTCATTATTGCTAACGGCATAGTTTCTCTCAGCAATTGTTCTGAGAGCTTCTACGGTTCTTGTCATCCCTAACATTTCTCTAGCGCCAGTTTTGCCACTTACTCGCATAACAACGGAATTAAAATCTTTAGCTAGATTGACTTGCTTCCATTTCAAATCAAAAAGTTCTTTGCCAGGTCGTGCTCCAGTATCAATCAATGTAAACACATAATCACGCAATAAATAGCGGCATTGCTTCGAGTGAGTTTTTACTGCTTTATCAATCCAAGCATCAAATCCGCGTATTAATATTTTTAATTCATCCAAATCAAAAGCAGGTCTTCGCTCACCTAATCTGCCTTTAATCTCTAATTTTGGTCTAGTAATCTCCGTTAGATAGCCTCTAATTACCCCTTCATCGAACACGCGATTAAGAGCGGCATTATGTGTAAGAAGAGTGCTTTGCGTTGGTGCTTTTCCCATTATGCTTATACGCCAATCGTCAAACTCATCTAATGCTACGTAATCAATATTTGTAATAGCCCGATTGCCAAAAAATGGAATTAAGTATCGCTCAACCACCCGCATATAGTCGATGTAACTTACTTTCCCAATGTTAGCTTTACGCTCGTGTAGCATTCTCTCAACGGCTAATTTGGCTACATCTTTGAACTTGCGGGTGACGACAGGTAGATTGTTTCGTTTGCGTATTTCTGCCTCAATCATCATTTCTTTAGCTTTAGCGCAGGCTAAGTCAAACTTGTATTCCTTTGTCGATCCTCGCTGCCACTTGTGATTTATTTTGTATCTACACTGCCAAATACGACTATTTGGTCGTATATACAGCACCAGTTCTTTATACATCAGTGTATGAGTAGTAGTTAAAGGCTGTGGCATAAGTCATAAACTTATGGTCTTTTACCTTAAAGGACAATCTTTTTAGATTAAAAAGTGTGTAAGCGGTGTTGAGGCAATAAAAAAGGGCTACACGAAGTGTAACCCTTTGTATTTACTGCTTTTATTGGTGGCCCCCCTGTGAGTCGAACACAGCACCAACGGATTATGAGTCCGCTGCTCTAACCAAGCATGAGCTAGGGGGCCGAAACTTTTAAACTAATTAATCTTGCCCTGTTTCTAAGAAACTGCGCAATCTTTCTGAACGAGTTGGGTGGCGCAATTTACGTAAGGCTTTTGCTTCAATTTGACGTATGCGTTCACGCGTTACATCAAATTGTTTACCCACTTCTTCTAGCGTGTGATCGGTGTTCATTTCAATACCAAAGCGCATGCGCAATACTTTTGCTTCGCGTGGCGTTAAGGATTCCAATACTTCGCTAGTGGCGTCACGTAAGCTGGCATAAATGGCTGCATCAACAGGCGCCAAAGTTTGGCCGTCTTCAATAAAGTCACCCAAATGCGAATCTTCATCGTCACCAATAGGCGTTTCCATGGAAATGGGTTCTTTGCTGATTTTTAAGATTTTACGTATCTTATCTTCCGGCATTTCCATTTTTTCAGCCAAGGTAGCAGGGTCCGGTTCCACACCAGTTTCTTGCAATATTTGGCGGCTGATGCGATTCATTTTGTTGATTGTTTCTATCATGTGCACCGGGATACGGATGGTGCGCGCTTGATCGGCAATCGAGCGCGTAATGGCTTGACGTATCCACCAGGTGGCGTAGGTTGAAAATTTGAAACCACGGCGGTATTCAAATTTATCCACGGCTTTCATCAAGCCGATGTTGCCTTCTTGTATCAAGTCCAAGAACTGCAAGCCACGGTTGGTGTATTTTTTAGCAATCGAGATCACCAAGCGCAAGTTGGCTTCAATCATTTCGCGTTTAGCACGGCGAGCACGGGCTTCACCGGTCGTCATTTGCTTGTTGATTTCTTTTAATTCTTTAATGGGAATGCCCACAGTCACTTCTAAATCAATCAAGCGTTGTTGCTGATCCAAAATAGAGTGGTTATAGCGTTTTAGTTTTTCTACGTATGGTTTATCCGCTTTAAGTTCTTCGGCTAACCAGTCTTGGTTGCATTCGTTGCCTGGGAAAGACTTGATAAAATGCGTGCGCGGCATGCCAGATTTTTCCACACAGAAATCCAACACTTTACGTTCGTGACCACGAACGGTTTCAACTAAATTACGCACTTGATCACACAAGCCCTCGACCTGTTTAGGCGAAAAGCGGAAAGCCGTTAATTCAACTAAAATTTCGGCAAGTAAGGCTTGGTATTCTGCATCTTGAGAACCCCTGACTGGCAAAATGGCCGTCATTTTTTGGTTGGCGGCACGCACAACAGCAAAGCGTTTAACCACTTCTTCTTTTAATTTAGCCAATGCTTCTGCAGAAATGGCGGCGGCTTTTGCGCCGTCTTCGTCTTCTTCTGCGTCATCGTCGACGTCGTCTTCGGCATCGTCTTCGGCGCTGGCCAATTCCACTGCATCGACGGCGCCGACGTCTGAGTCTATTAAGCCGTCAACCAAATCATCCACACTGAGTTCGTCTCTTTCTACTTTGTCAACTAATGCCAATAAAGCAGAAATAGTGGTTGGGCACGCGGCAATCGCTTGCACCATGTGTTTTAAGCCGTCTTCAATGCGGCGTGCAATTTCAACTTCGCTTTCGCGAGTCAGCAAATCCACCGTGCCCATCTCACGCATGTACATGCGCACTGGGTCCGTCGTGCGACCGAAATCGGAATCAACGGTGGCCAGGGCTTGCTCGGCTTCTTCTACAGCGTCTTCATCGGTAACAGCAGGTGGTGCATCGGACATCAGCAATACTTCAGCGTCGGGCGCTTCTTCGTATACTTGTATGCCCATGTCGTTGATCATGCCGATGATGCCATCGATCTGTTCGGAGTTTTGCACGTCATCGGGCAGATGATCGTTAATTTCGGCGTAGGTTAAATAGCCACGCTCTTTACCTAAAATGATTAGCGATTTGAGGCGCGAGCGACGTTCGTCCGCGTTAGCTTCTTGCTCTTCCGGGCTGATAAATTCAACCTTCTTTTTTTCAGCTATTTGATCGCTTTTCTTTGGTCTTGCCATGACGCACCTCTAGTTTATGCACACCCTATTACCAACAGCTTGTATTAATAGAATGAAAGTGATTTTTTACAACCCGGCATTATAGCAGAATTTAAGGCTATTTTGACTTGGGCTTACTTGCAAAACTTTTCAGTTGATTGCGCTCGTTTTCTGTCAGACTGCTTAAGGGTTTTTCACTGATTTTCGCCAGCAAGGCTTGATCGGTTTTTTGCGCATACAGTTGTTGTAATTGTTGCCTGGCACCAGTTAATTCTTGCGCCAAATCCAGTGTTTCATCGAGCACGTTTAGGGCTTGTTCTAGTTCACGCTGCAAGGCGATGTCTATTTGACCTTCCAGCGCACGCATAATCACCACCGGTTTGGCTTGCGGATTTTGCAAGCAAATGGCGATGGTTTTTTGCAACAGCAGTTCATTAGCCGAATCGCCAATTAACCACTCTAAATCAGCGGCATTAGCCAATTCGGGGTGCATCACCAGCGTTAAACAAAAGCGTTGGTGCAGAGAATGGGTGGTGCGCGTGAGTTTTGGACGGGCTGCGGCGGGCGTTTTATTTAGGTTAGGCAGCTTCAATAAGGCTTGCATTTCATCGGTCGACAGTTGCGCCAATTCTGCTACTTTTTTACGCAAATACATCGCACTGCGCGGCGCTAGAATTTGCTGCATGATGGGCTCGGCATCGTTTAAAAAACGCACTTTGTCTTCTTGGCTTTGCAATGGGTTATCGGCACTTAAATGCATCAAAATGTATTGCGAAAGTGGCATCGCCACTTTAATTTCCGCTTCAAATTTTTCCCGGCCAAATTCGCGTACGTATGAATCCGGATCGTGCTCCTTGGGCAAAAATAAGAAAGACAGTTTGAGTCCGTCCGTTAAGGCTGGCAAGGCGTTCATCGCCGCCCGCCATGCAGCAGTTTGGCCGGCTTTATCGCCATCAAAACAAAAGACAATTTCGTCGGTTTGGCGCATTAGCTTGCTGATATGAAACGGCGTAGTGGCAGTGCCCAATGCCGCTACGGCATAATCGATGCCAAACTGTGCCAAGGCCACAACATCCATATACCCTTCCACAACCAAGACGCGGCCCACGTCGCGTATGGCGCGCCTTGCTAAAAACAAGCCGTATAACTCATGGCCTTTTTGAAAAAGCGGTGTTTCTGGAGAGTTGTAGTATTTAGGGGTGTCTTCTGGGTTGATGATGCGACCACCAAAACCAATCACCTGGCCTTTTTGATCGTGGATGGGAAACATAATGCGGTCGCGGAAGCGATCGTAGCGTTTGCCTTGTTCATTTTCAACTACTAAGCCGGCCACTTTAAGTGCTTCGTTGTCGTATTGAGGAAAAACGCTTTGCAAATTTTGCCAGCCAGCTGGCGCATAGCCCACCTGAAATTTAGCGGCGATTTGGCCACTCAGGCCACGGCCTTTTAAGTAAGCAATGGCCCGATCGGATTGCTTGAGTTGCTCTTTGTAGTATTGCGCGGCTTGTTGTAAGGCATCTTGCAAGCCCACCACCACTTTAGCTGCTGGCTTGTCTTGGTCACGAGTTTCTTGTGGCACCACCATGCCGACTGATCTGGCCAATTCGTTGATGGCCTCGACAAAGCTTAAGCCTTGGTATTCCATTAAAAAGCCAAGAGCGGTGCCGTGCGCGCCGCAGCCAAAGCAATGGTAGAACTGCTTGCTAGGGCTGACGGTAAAGCTAGGGGATTTTTCATTATGAAACGGGCAGCAGGCAGAGTAGTTGGCCCCGGCTTTTTTTAAAGCTACGTTTTTGTCTATGACATCGACAACATCAACGCGGTTTAGCAGTTTTTGGATAAAACTTTCTGGGATCATAATCGTGAGTATAAATTAAAAAAAGGAGCCTATCGCTCCTTAATTTTAATGACCCGTTTTAACGGTTTAACTTAAACGGGTTTTGATTAATCCGGACAGTTTACCCATGTCGGCCCGACCAACAACCAGCGGCTTAATAGCGGCCATGACTTTACTCATGTCTTTTATGCCGTCTGCGCCGGTGTCGGTAATGGCTTGCTCTAGCAAGGCCGCCACTTCAGCGTCAGTCAATTGTTGGGGTAAATAGGTTTGCAGAACCGATACTTCGAATTTTTCCACATCGGCTAAATCGTGGCGATTGGCACCTTCATAAGCGCTGATGGAATCGCGACGCTGCTTGAGCATTTTTTCTATTGCAGCCAGGATGTCCGCGTCATTTAATTCGATGCGCTCATCCACTTCACGTTGCTTGATGGCGGCTTGCAGTAAACGTATGGCACCTAAACGCGCGCTGTCTTTAGCACGCATTGCGGTTTTCATGTCTTCAGTTATTTTTGCTTTTAAGGACAAGGGGCAAAAACGAAATTAGAACAATTTTGCAGGAAGCGTTTGTTTCATTAAACGACGGTATTGACGTTTAACAGCAGCAGCAGCTTTACGTTTACGTTCCCATGTTGGTTTTTCATAAAATTCGCGAGCGCGAAGATCATTTAATAAACCGGTTTTTTCAATTAAGCGTTTAAAACGGCGAAGGGCAACGTCAAACGGCTCATTTTCTTTTACGCGTACACTAGACATTCGATCTCTCTTATAGGCAACAGTATTAATAATTTATTCGCGTTTCTAAACTTTGGCCAGTGCTGAATCGCATGTGGCTTTCAGAAACCGAGAAAAGTCGGCTATTCTAATCGCATAATCGTTTTTATTCAAATACTTTTACGCATTTGCGCTTGGTTTCGACTATTTATTAGCGAAATACGTAATAATTCCAATTCACTGTCTTTGAAGTCGCTTAAACCATGTTAATTCTAGGTGTTGAATCCTCTTGTGACGAAACAGGGCTTGCCTTATACGATAGCGAGCTAGGCTTGTTGTCGCACGCATTGCACAGCCAAGTGGCCATGCACGCTGAGTACGGTGGCGTGGTCCCAGAACTAGCGTCGCGCGATCACATACATCGTGTGCTGCCATTGACCGAGCGTGTTTTATTGGATGCTGGAAAAACCTTGCAAGACATTCATGCAATTGCTTACACACAAGGCCCAGGCTTGTCTGGTGCATTGTTAGTGGGCACTAGCTTCGCAGCTTCTTTAGCCTTTAGTCTGGGCATCCCCACCATACAAGTGCACCATTTGGAAGGCCATTTGTTAGCGCCTTTGCTGGAAGACAATCCGCCGGCTTTCCCGTTTGTGGCTTTGTTGGTTTCCGGCGGGCACACCCAATTAATGCGCGTGGATGGTGTTGGGCGTTACCAACTGTTGGGCGACACCTTGGATGACGCTGCCGGGGAGGCCTTCGATAAAACCGCCAAATTATTAGGCTTGGGTTACCCGGGCGGACCGGCTTTAGCCGAGCTGGCGGATCAATCGCAGGCGCATAGCCAAAGCGCCGATCGCTTGTTTAAACTGCCTAGGCCCTTGTTAAACAGTGGCGATTTGAATTTTAGTTTTAGCGGCTTAAAAACAGCCGTCTTAAGTTTAGTGAATAAACATCAGCCTTTAAATTCAAGCGCAAAAGCCGAGTTAGCTTGGGAGTTTCAAGAGGCCATCACCGACGTATTGTCGGCAAAATGCATGGCGGCTTTGAGGGAAACCGGCTTGGATAACCTAGTGGTATCGGGTGGCGTCGGCGCTAATTTGCGCTTAAGGCAAAAGTTAAATGCCGCGGTGCGCGCTAAACTTTGCAAAGTCAGTTACCCGCGTTTGGAGTTTTGCACCGATAACGGCGCCATGATTGCATTTGCCGGAGCGATGCGTTTGCAGGCTGCTAAGGTGGATGGCGGATACGGTTTTAGCGTCAAGCCCAGGTGGGATTTGGCTGAATTGCTAGCGCCTTAATTACTTCTTCCCGAAACCCGATTCGGTACCAGCCAGCAGTTTTTTGATGTTGCTTCTGTGGCGCCACACTAACAACACCGACATGATCAACACGGTAATCAAATAATCCGTGTAGGCCGATAACAAATACCAGGCATAAACAGGAGCCAAGCACGCGGCAACGATGGCAGCTAAGGAAGAGTAGCGGGATACGGCAAATACCACTATCCATGTGACCAAGGCCGCTAACGCCAACAAGGGTGACAAGGCAAACATGACGCCCAAGGCCGTGGCCACGCCTTTACCGCCTTGGAATTTATAAAAAATCGGGTACAAGTGGCCGATAAAAACGGCCAAGCTCACGTATGCCACCACCCACATCAGCATGTCCGATTGCATGGCCAGCCAAACTGGCAGCCAACCTTTGACTACGTCGCCAAGTAAAGTGAGTGCGGCAGCCAATTTCTTGCCACTGCGCAATACATTGGTCGCGCCAGGGTTGCCTGAGCCTACCGTGCGTGGATCGGGTAAGCCAAATAAGCGGCTGACCACGATGCCAAATGCGATGGAACCCAGCAGGTAGGCGCTAACTATCCAAACCGTGGGGATCAATGTGACGGGTATAAAACCTAATTCATTCATTTTGCTCAACCTTGTTCTGATGCACTAAAATAGTATTAATCACATTCTAATACCACGGCAAATCAGTCGGTGTATTTTTTTAGGCAGGCCATCCATGGACAGTATTTTTTTAGAGCAAGTAAAACTGAAGGTCAGGCTAGGCGTCCCGGCATGGGAGCGCGTCATGCCGCAAACCATCGTGTTGGATATCAGCATGGATTATGATTTGACGGCCGCCGGAAAAAGCGATGCCATTGCCGACACCATCGATTACGGTGCGGTGATTGGGCGACTAAATGACAGTTTGCAAGCCAGCCAATTCCAGTTGGTTGAGGCCATAGCAGAACACGTTTGTCAGTTAATTCTAAAAGAATTTGGCGCTAAGCGAGTTAAAGTCAAAGTGGCCAAGCCTGGCATATTGCCTGGGGTAAAAGCCTTGGGTGTGGTGATAGAGCGCAGCTAATTAACCTCTAGGGTGATGCGCACTGTGCAGTTGTTTTAAACGTTCACGCGCCACGTGTGTGTATATTTGCGTAGTGGAAATGTCGGCATGACCCAGCAGCATTTGCACCACCCTCAAGTCAGCGCCATGGTTTAACAAATGCGTGGCAAAAGCATGGCGCAATACGTGTGGCGACATCGGTTTTTGTATGCCGGCCATGAGGGCATAGCGTTTGATTAAATACCAAAAAGCTTGCCGGGTCATGGCCTCGCCGCGGTTGGTGACAAATAAAGCATCGCATAAGCGCTTATGCAATATTTCTGGCCTACCCTCAGACAGGTAGCGGCTTAGCCAATTGACCGCTTCTTCACCCATGGGCACCAAGCGTGTTTTACTGCCTTTGCCGGTTATTCTGACCACGCCATCGCTAAGGCTGACTTCCGTCACTTTCACGCCAACCAATTCCGACACCCTTAAACCGCAGGCATACAGCAACTCCAGCATGGCTTTATCGCGTAAGCCAACCGACTCATTCAAGTTAGGGGCGTTAAGCAAGGCCAATACTTCGTCTTCGTTTAAGCTCTTGGGTAAACTGCGCGGCAGCTTGGGCGATTGGATTTGTAGGCTGGGGTCCAGGCTAATTTTATTTTCTCTAAGTTGGTAGCGATAAAATCGCCGCAAGCTGGCAATTAGTCGGCTGATGCTACGGGGTTTGCTCAAAGGAAATTTCACCGCTAGGTAATGCTGAATGTCGCCTTGCTCGGCGCTTAATAGGCTTTTATTTTGCTGCTTTAAGTAAGCGGCGTAGGCGCTTAAATCCAAACGGTAGCTGCTTAAGGTATTTCTTGCCAACCCGTCTTCCAGCCACAAGTGGTCTATAAAGCTGTCCAGCTCCAAGCTGTCGGCAGAAGTGAGTGATTGCTCACTGTCTTTTTTTGTTATGTCAGTATTCATTTACGCCTTCGTGAGTCAAGAGCCAGCGTTTAATAGGCAAGCCATTTTTATTGCCACGCATAAAGCCGCCTAGACCATTTTTAGCGACCACGCGATGGCAAGGAATCAGCAAGGGTAAACGGTTAGCACCGCAAGCATTGGCAACCGCTCTTGGCCCAGATTGCAACTGCGCAGCCAGTTCGCTGTAACTTCGGGTTTGGCCTAAGGGAATGGCGTATATGGCAAGCCAGACTTTTTGTTGAAAAGCGCTACCGGCTAATTGGGCGGGTAGGCTAAACGCTTGATGCGGCCGTTGCAGATAGGCGAGAATTTCTTGGGTGGTTTGCTTGAACGACGGATGTTGGGCAATGGGATGTTGAACAACGGCATCTTGAACAAGGGGATCTTGGGTAACCGTCGGCTCGCTAAACAAATCGATTTTAAGTAGGCCTGCTTGTTGGCTTATGGCGATGCCGCCAAAGCCGGTTTTGATGGTTGCCAAAGCGGGGAAAGTCATCGTGTTATGTTAAACGAATGGGCCGAATATGCAAACGTAAAAAAACCCCAAGAGTCTTAAGACTGTTGGGGTTGGGCTAGCAACGCTAAATTTACGCGTCGTCTGCTGGCGCCATCACTTCTTTTTCACGTGAGAATAATTTCTCTTTAATACGTGCTGATTTACCTGAACGCTCACGTAGGTAGTAAAGTTTCGCACGGCGAACATCACCGCGGCGTTTAACTTCAATGCTAGCGATCAATGGTGAGTAAGTTTGGAAGGTACGCTCCACGCCTTCACCTGAAGAAATTTTACGTACGATGAAGGATGAATTTAAACCGCGATTGCGTTTAGCAATCACCACGCCTTCGTAAGATTGCACACGTTTACGTGTACCCTCGACCACGTTTACACCGATCACTACGGTGTCACCTGGTGCGAAATCAGGAACGGTTTTGCCTAAACGGGCAATCTCTTCCTCTTCTAACATTTTAATAATATCTGCCATTTTACTTATCCCTTGCGGGTTCCTTTTAATTATGAAGAAACGTGTTCCTGCTAGTTAGTCTTGCTCTAGCAGCCGTGCTTCCTCTTTCGTCAACGGCCTTGCGGCCAATAAATCGGGACGTTGATCCCGAGTTCTTTGCAATGACATTTTCAAACGCCATTGTTTAATCTTCGCATGGTTACCTGAAAGTAAAACCTCAGGAACCTGCATGCCTTGGTAGGCTTCCGGCCTCGTGTAATGCGGGCAATCCAACAAGCCATCCACAAAGGAATCTTCAATCGCCGAATCCCCGTCACCCAAACTGCCTGGCAACTGCCTAACGATGCTATCCATCAAGGCCATGGCGGGCAACTCACCGCCACTTAACACGTAATCGCCTATCGACAACTCTTCATCCACGTGCGCGTCTATCAAGCGCTGGTCCACACCTTCATAGCGGCTGGCCAATAAAATCAAACCGGCTTTTTTGCTCAAGGCCATGACTTTTTCGTGCGTCAAAGGCTGGCCTGCCGGTGAAAGATGGATAACCCAACTTTCTATGTTGGCCGCCGCTTGTTCTGCTTTGGCTGCCATTAAGGCTTTTTCCAGTGGCTCGATCAGCATTACCATGCCAGGGCCACCACCGTAAGGCCTGTCATCTACAGTTTTATGGTTGTCCGTGGTGTAATCACGCGGATTCCAAAACTGCAGAGCGTATATTTTTTGCTGTAGGGCCCGGCTGCTAATGCCAAATTTTGTGATGGCATCAAACATTTCAGGAAACAGCGTCACTACATCAAACTTAAATGCCATGATTAAAAATCGGCATCCCAATCCACCAACATGGTTTTATTGGCTAAATCCACTTCCAACACCACGTCGGCTACAAACGGTAGCAAACGCTCTTGAGGTTTGCTTTTGACTTGCTCGCCGTTCGGCGCGGTTGCCTCTGCTTGGACAACAATCACGTCATTGGCACCCGTTTCAAACACATCCACGATGCAACCAAAATCCACCGCTTGCTTATTTTTAACCCGTAAGCCGATTAAATCAGACCAGTAGTAAGCATCGTCTTCGGGTTCTGGTAATTGCGACCTAGGTACCGCTATTTGCTTGCCTTTGCAAGCCATGGCTGCGTCTCTGTCGTCTATGCCTTTTAGTTTTACTACCAATACGTCATTGTGAACCTTGGCGGTCTCAACCAATAATTCACGCCAATCGTTACCTTTGCCCAGCCACCATGTGTCGTAATCAAACAAGCCGTCAAAGGCTTCCGTATCCGGCACCACTTTTAGCCAACCAAAAACGCCATAAGGCGCAACAATGCGCCCCATGACTACCATATTAGTATTGGCCAAGATGTCTTACCTCTGAAGCTAGTGCGATGGCATCATCGCTCAAGCTTGAGAAATTAAGCTTCTTCAGCAGGTGTTTCAGCTGCGTCGGCAGCTGGCGCTTCAGCCACTTCTGCCTCAGCGTCAGCTGGAGCCGCTTCAACTGGCTCAGCAGCCACTTCGGCTTCTGCCGCAGCGGCTTTCTCAGCAGCTTGCGCTTCTAACTCAGCTTTAGCTTCGTCAGCGGCTGCTTTTGCTTTAGCTGCTTGTGCAGCGGCAATTTTAGCTTTTGCTGCATCGGCTTTAGCCGCGTCTTTTGCTTTAGCAGCAATAGCGTGCTCAGGGCCTTTTGCGTGAAACTTAACTAAACGTGCCACTGTATCTGACAGTTGCGCACCTTGGCTTTGCCAATGGGTAACACGCTCTTGATCTACACGTAGCGCTTCAGCACCAGCTTTAGCAGATGGATTGTAGAATCCAACACGCTCAATAAAGCGGCCATCACGACGATTGCGTGAGTCAGCAACGACTAAATTGTAGAAAGGAGTTTTTTTCGCGCCACCACGAGCTAAACGAATAATAACCATAATCTTTGTTCTCTTTGTTGAAAAAATTTATCGCAGAAAGGCGCGGATTTTACGCTACAAATTGTGCTTTTGACAAGCGCTTTATGTATTTAGCCTCATCATTTAGCCTAAATTGGCGCCAAAGCCAATCATAGCCTTGTTTTGTAGCGTGTTGGGTCGCTCAAACCGGCCGCTTTAAAGCCTTCGCGGCGTAAGCGACAAGAATCGCACAGGCCACAGGCTTCGCCATGTTGGTCTGCTTGGTAGCAAGAAACCGTCATGGCGTAATCCACGCCCAATTCGGTGCCCAATTGCACTATTTGCGCCTTACTCATGTCGATTAGCGGCGCATGGATGGTAATGGTTTGTCCTTCCACCGCACTTTTTGTAGCCAAATTGGCCATGGCTTGGAAAGCCTTCACGTATTCGCCACGGCAATCCGGGTAGCCCGAATAATCCAGTGCGTTGACGCCTATGAATATGTCTTGCGCCTGCAAGACTTCAGCCCATGCCAAGGCCAAAGACAGCATGATGGTGTTGCGAGCGGGAACGTAAGTAATGGGTATGCCGGCCGTTTCCTGCTCTGGCACGGCAATGGCATCGTCGGTTAGGGCCGAGCCACCAAATAAAGACAAATCCAGTTTGGCGGTTTTATGCGCAGCGGCACCCATGGTCTGAGCGATGCGATCGGCGGCCTGCAATTCGGCGATGTGACGTTGGTGGTAATCCAAGCTTAGGCAATAGCAGTCAAAGCCCTGTGCTTTGGCAATGGCTAAGCAGGTGGCGGAATCCAAGCCGCCGGATAACAAGACCACGGCATTCTTTTTAAGCGTATTTTTTTTCACCATCGTAGCTTCACTGTCTTTGATTTAAGGTCTTTGTTTTGCTGTATTTGTTTTACCGAGGCGGATCGGTTTTGTTTTAGCAAGTTAAACGCCAGGCTTTTCGCCCCAAAGAATTTTATGCAATTGCACCTGCATGCGTACCGGCAGTTTATCGGCCAATACCCACTCGGCCAAATCGGTCGCGTTCACTTGGCCAAAGACTGGGGAAAACACCACTGGGCAGGTTTGGCTTAGCTTGCGCTCGGCCAGTTGCTGTTTGGCCCAATCGTAATCGGCCCGGTCGCACAGCACAAATTTGACTTCATCGCTGGCTTTAAGAAAGGCCAAATTGCTCCAGAGGTTTTTTGCCAATTCGCCTGAGCCCGGTGTTTTGATGTCCAGTATGACCGATACCCTAGGGTCCACCGCACGGATGTCCATGGCGCCACCTGTTTCTAAGGAAACGCTGTAGCCGGCATCGCACAAGGCAGTGAGCAAGCCGTGGCATTCTTTTTGTGCCAGTGGTTCGCCGCCGGTGACGGTCACATAAGGTGCGCCCAGCTCCGCCACTTTTAGCATGATGTCGGCTAGGCTCATGTTGCTGCCGCCACTAAAGGCATAAGCGGTGTCGCAATAAACGCAGCGCATGGGACAGCCGGTTAAGCGCACAAAGGTCGTGGGCAAACCTATGCGTGACGATTCGCCTTGTATGGAATGAAATATCTCGTGAATTTTTAGGGTCATGGGCTGCAATAAATCAGTGTATGGGTTTAGCCGACACGCTATGCCAAGGGGCAATTTTGAATAACATTAACATGCCGGGGATGGCCAGCACAAAGCACCAAATAAAAAATTTAAACCAGCCCAAATTTTCCACCATGTAGCCGGTGGCAGCATTGGCGAAGGTGCGAGGCACAGCGGCAAGGCTGGTGAATAAAGCGAATTGCGTGGCCGTGTAAAGCGGGTGGGTGGTTTGCGCGATGTAAGCGACAAAAGCTGCCGTGCCTAAGCCCACGCCAAAGGCCTCCACCCCTATCACCACGCCTAACCACAACAGGCTGTGGCCCACCGTGGCCAGCCAAGCAAAGCCTAAAATCGCCAACATTTGCACGGCACCAAACAGCCATAGCGCAC
>JBEDKJ010000026.1:0-6187 GCA_041172285.1 Pseudomonadota bacterium | reverse complement strand
ACGTCTTCCATGACGTAGGCTTTTTTGCTGTCTATTTTCGGCTGATACCAATCCAGCTCCATGCTTTTAATCAGCGTAATTTGGGTAAAAGCCATGCTATCTAGGGCTTCGTTACGGTTATTTAACATGACCGATTTGAGTAATAAACCGTATTCGCTGTCCACCCAAAACTTGTAGCTGTAGCGCAGATTGTCTTTGGATTCCAATATTAAGATTTGCGCTTGCCTATCGGCTACGCGCTCAATGTCGCCGGCTTTAAGGGTGTAATTGGCTTTAATGCTGTCCAAATCGGTGGGCAGAATCGCTGGAAACATATTTTGCCCACGGCGTTTTTCGATGACGATTTTTTCTTGCTTGGGGTTGTAAATTACCACGTCGCCGCTTTGATTAAATACTTCACGCGGCGAGCCATCTAACACCACATTGCGCGCAAACTCGTCATGGCCATTGTAGATGTGTTTAATTTCGACTGACTTGGATTGCGCGCCAGTTTGGCAAACAAAAATACCCTGGTAGTTCAACACATGAGCGGCCACGGCCATTTTTTGTAGCGTTTGCCAATGATCGGCAGTGCCGGCTTGGCCCGTCAAGCTGCTCATTAACAGGGCGGCAAGGGATAGTAAACGTTTAAACAACATCGCTAGCTTTCATTGAACCTAAGACTAAGCCGCCCATTAATTAGGGTAGCTGGCAGGCTGGATGTAATAAGAAGTCGATGATGGTGCGGAAGATTGGTGTGCCGTTAAGTATTCAGCGGGGATGGCAACCGCGCTGGTTTCCACGCTAGCATCAGCTGCGGCTAGGTTAGCATTCAAGCTAGGATCCGCCACTTGCGCTTGCAAGACCATGAAACCCACTACCAGAATCGCAGCAAACGAGGCTGCCATGGACCAAGCAATCTGTTGACCACCGGATTTGCTGGCTACGCCATCGGCTTTTGCGGCCGATTTTAACCAGGCTGCATTCGGCGCTAAAACGGTCGGCTCCATGTCGATCTTGGCCATTAAGTTGGCTTTAAAATCGGCACTTAAGGTTGGCGTGCCACGCATAACGTCACCAATTAAATGGTAGCGGCTCCATGCCTCGGCGGCCGAACTGTTAGCTTGCATGCTGGCCAGCAGGTGCTCGGCATCGGCTAACTCGATTTCGTTATCGGCTAATGCGGATAGTTGTTCTGTCATGATTTACTCCAAATACGTCTAATACAAAAATGGCTTACCAGCGCTTGTTGTCTGGCGTGTTTTCTAATAAAGGTTTTAATTTTAATGAGATGGTGTCGCGCGCTCTAAATATGCGCGAACGAACCGTGCCTATCGGGCAATTCATTACCGTGGCGATTTCTTCGTAACTCAAGCCTTCAATTTCACGCAAGGTAATCGCCGTGCGTAATTCTTCAGGCAAGCCGGCCACCGTGTCGTTAACGGTTTGGGCAATTTGCTTGGTCATCATGGACGACTCAGGCGTTTCCATGGTGCGCAACTCGTCGCCGTCTTCAAAGTTTTCCGCGTCATCTAACTCAATGCCAGTGCTGACACTGGGGCGACGCTTTAATGACACCAAGTAATTTTTGGCAGTGTTAATGCCGATGCGGTATAGCCATGTGTAAAAGGCACTGTCACCACGGAAATTAGGCAGAGCGCGGTAGGCCTTGATAAAAGTGTCTTGCACGATGTCTTCAATCTCGGATTGATCGCGCACCATGCGCGATAGCAAACGCGCTAGCTTGCGTTGGTATTTGTCCACCAACATAGAGAAGGCACGCTTATCACCGCGTTGCGCACGCAAGACCAATTCGTGATCTATCTCTCGATTTTCTAGGGATGTGTTGGCTACCAAGCTTAAATGTCCGTTAGGTTTAGTCTGCTGCGAGCTTTCGGCACGACTGGGGGTGTCACTCAATTTTTCTTCGGTTTCGGCAGTATAACCTTGAGCAGCGACTTGTACTAAATTTAGTTGGGTAAAATTGACCACTTCCGCAAAATGCATTTTGTTCTCTCCCTTATCTACCTGCAAACTACACCGGTTTATTTATTTGGCTAATCCGTCATTTCTATTGCCTTTTATCAAGACAAAGCTACACTCTCAATAGTTCCAGCAAACGCCATCGAATGTTTAACTTTCTCACGACACAACAAAACCCGTATGCAGCAATTTGATGTCCTCATTATTGGTAGCGGCTTGGCCGGCTTAAGCACGGCTTTGCGGTTGGCTGAGCACAAGAAAGTCTGCTTAGTTAGCAAGCGCAGCATTAACGACACGGCCAGCGATTGGGCACAAGGTGGCATAGCCGCCGTGCTAAACGATGACGATTCAATAGAAAGCCACGTGCAAGACACACTCAACGCCGGCGGTGGTTTGTGCGACGAAGCGGTGACCAAGATGGTGGCGGAACAAGCCAAGGACGCAGTGCAATGGTTGATAGACCAAGGCGTGGGCTTTACCCGCACGGCCAATGACCAAGGGTTTCACCTAACCCGTGAAGGTGGCCACAGCCATCGACGCATCATCCACGCGGCCGACACCACCGGCCACGCAGTGCAAACCACCTTGTCCGATAAAGTGAAGCAACACCCCAACATCAGCCTGCTGGAAAACCACATAGCAGTGGATTTAATCACCGCCAGAAAAATCTCCAGCAATGCTGCGCAACAAACCCCTGCTTCCGATTACCACAGCGATGCCAACGCCTGCTTAGGCGCTTACGTGCTGGATAAAACCACCGGCAAGGTCATCACCATCGCCGCGCAAAACACCGTCTTGGCCACCGGTGGGGCCGGCAAAGTGTATTTGTACACCACCAACCCCGACATCAGTACCGGCGACGGCATGGCCATGGCATGGCGGGCCGGTTGCCGCGTAGCCAACATGGAATTCATCCAATTTCACCCGACCTGTTTATTTCACCCGCATGCCAAATCGTTTTTAATCAGTGAAGTGGTGCGCGGCGAAGGCGGCTTGCTCAAGCTGCCAGACGGCAGCCGTTTCATGCTGGAACACGACGAACGACTAGAGTTAGCGCCGCGCGATGTGGTCGCCCGGGCCATTGACTTTGAGATGAAAAAACGCGGTTTGGATTGCGTCTATTTAGACATCAGCGACAAACCCTTAGCCTTCATTGAGTCGCACTTCCCCAACATTTACCAACGCTGCTTAAGTTATGGCATAGACATCAGCAAAACGCCCATTCCGGTGGTGCCGGCGGCGCATTACAGTTGCGGCGGCGTCATGACCGATGACAAAGGCCGCAGCGACATCAAGCACTTGTATGCCATAGGCGAAACCGCCTGCACCGGCTTGCATGGCGCTAACCGCTTGGCCAGCAATTCGCTATTGGAGTGTTTGGTGTTTGGGCAAACGGCCGCCGCCGACATCATAAGCCAAGCGAGCAAGCCATCGCCGCGCTTACCGGACTGGGACGAAAGCCGCGTGACCGACGCCGATGAGGAAGTGCTCATCACCCACACCTGGGAAGAGTTGCGCCGTTTTATGTGGAATTACGTGGGCATCGTTCGCACCGACAAACGCTTAAGTCGGGCCTTGCACCGCATCCACATGCTGCGCGCAGAAGTCGATGAGTTTTACAATAACTTTAAAATCAGCAACGATCTGATCGAGCTGCGTAATCTATTGCAAGTGGCGCAACTCATAGTGGAAAGCGCTATTTCCCGCAAAGAAAGCCGCGGCCTGCATTTCAGTAAAGACCACCCGCAGACCGAAGCCGAACCCATCCCCACCGTGCTAGAACCACTCAATTACGACAGCCTGCTGGAGCGCAAAGCTTAATAGCACGGCCGAACCGACTGGCAAAAAGGTTTCACTGGCTTTAATAGCAATCTACCGTATAATGCAGCCTCCCTATGCCAACCAATCAGCGTAGCGGTCCTTACCCTTAATCTTCTTGATTTTCAAATCATCCGAATGATTATTACCTTTGCCTACCTCGATTGGTGTTGCTCGTTTGTAATAGGTCGGCGATAGAAGCTCTGAATACGTCTTGCGTGCAACGCCACATAAATGCGCACCCATCCCTAATCAGCGCTTCGCTAACCCAAGCTGGAGCATCACTTTGAACACAGAAACAACAAGCCTTAACTTTGATCAGTTAGGATTATCCGCAGCCATATTGCGCGCCATTAACGACGCCGGCTACACCACCCCAACCCCGATTCAGGCCAAAGCCATTCCGCAAGTATTAAGCGGTGGCGACTTGCTTGCAGGCGCCCAAACCGGCACCGGCAAAACGGCCGGCTTCACCCTACCGATATTGCATATCTTGAGCCAAAAGCCGGCTGACCCGAGCAGCAAAGGTCGACCTCGTTGCTTAATGCTAACGCCCACCCGTGAACTGGCGGCGCAAATTGAAGAGTCCGTTAAAACTTACGGCAAATACTTACCCTTAAGCTCCACGGTGATTTTTGGTGGCGTGAACGCCAACCCACAAATTGCCCGATTAAAAAAACCACTGGATATTTTGGTCGCCACGCCAGGTCGTTTGCTAGACCATGCCAACCAAAAAAACGTGGATTTATCCGGCGTGGAAATTTTAGTGTTAGACGAAGCCGATCGCATGCTGGACATGGGCTTCATCCGCGACATTAAAAAAATTCTGGCGATGCTGCCTAAAGCGAGACAAAACCTTTTGTTCTCCGCCACCTTTTCAGATGAAATCAAGGGCTTGGCCGATGGCCTATTGCATAACCCAGGGTTTGTGGAAGTGGCCCGTCGCAATACCGCTTCCGAGATGGTCGAGCAAAGCGTGCACATGGTCGCGCAAAGCCACAAACGTGAGCTAATGAGCTACTTGATTAAGCAAAACGATTGGCAGCAAGTGCTGGTGTTTACCCGCACCAAACACGGTGCAAACCGCTTGGCAGAAAAACTGGTCAAAGACGGCATACAAGCCGCCGCCATCCATGGCAACAAGAGCCAAGGTGCGCGCACCAAGGCATTGGCGCAATTTAAAGACGGTAGCATGCGCGTCTTGGTGGCCACCGACATTGCGGCGCGCGGTTTAGACATAGACCAATTACCGCAAGTGGTTAACTTTGAATTGCCCAATGTGCCAGAAGATTACGTGCACCGCATAGGCCGTACTGGCCGTGCCGGCAGCAGTGGCGCCGCCGGGTCACTGGTAGACCGTGAAGAGTTAAAGTTTTTAAAAGACATCGAAAAACTGATCAAGCGCGAGATACCCAAACTGCCGGTGGAAGGCTTTACGCCTAACCCTATCCCTGAACCGGAAGCCCCGCGAGCACCGCGCCAACCGCACGGCCGCCCACCACGCGGCCACCAACGCAGTGCAGGCGCTGCCCCTGGGCAAAACCAACGCCCACGCGATGGCAGCAAAGCGAATAACCCGCGACAAGAAGGACGCCCTGCGCCCAACCAAGCGATGTCAGAAGCGGCACGCCATCAGGCCATGCCGCAACCGGCTTTGTTTTCGCCCACCGTGCCACAAAATAACGGCAGACGGCATAATCCAAATGGCGATCAACCTAGGTCAAATCAGTCCAGACCCGGTCAATCCAGACCAGGCCAAGCGAACCGCGGCAAACCCAGCAGCCCAAACCGCAGTGGCGGGCGTGGCCGCTAAGGTGCATTTAGCCTTTTAGCAAAATCCAAAAATAGATTAAACTTCTAACCATTAAAATTTTACCCATTACCGATTTAGGACATCCCCATGCAAATTGCAATGAACACAGTAGTATCAATGACTTACGAACTAAAAGACGCCGATGGCAACGTGTTGGAATCCAGCGCAGAACCGGTGGCTTACCTGCACGGTGGTTACGACAACATTTTCCCTAAAGTGGAAGAAGCCA
Organism: Pseudomonadota bacterium; assembly: GCA_041172285.1. Classification (GTDB taxonomy): domain Bacteria; phylum Pseudomonadota; class Gammaproteobacteria; order Burkholderiales; family Methylophilaceae; genus Methylotenera. The sequence goes on along the minus strand of JBEDKJ010000026.1, from coordinate 365 downwards.
TGCACGGTAAAAACATCGGTGACGTGGTCATCGTCGACTTACAACCGGTCGATGCCTTTGGCGAATACGACGAAGAATTGGTGCAAATTGAGCCTACCAGCGCTTTCCCATCAAACGAACTGAAAGTGGGCATGCAGTTTGAAGGCGAAGACGAAACCGGCGAAGTGATTTTATACACCGTGACCGAGATTGCCGACGGCAAAGTCATCGTCGATGGCAACCACCCATGGGCAGGCGAACGCGTGGTTTTCACCGCGACCATTAAAGACGTGCGCGCGGCCAATAAAGAAGAAGTGAGCCACCAACACGTGCACGGCGCGGGCGGTCATCACCACTAGTTAGCGTGTTAAACAAAAAAGGCGCTC
>JBEDKJ010000025.1:0-11406 GCA_041172285.1 Pseudomonadota bacterium | reverse complement strand
TTCGAGCGCCGCGCGCATCCAGATTAAGACTAGGCAAGGTTTCGGCGCCGACTTGGCGAGCCGCCGCCTCGGCTTCCTCTATGCGCGCAACAGCTTGTTTAATGTCAGTATTATTTTTCTGAGCTTGTTGAATTAAATCATTAAGCGTGGCATCTTGGTACAAGGTCCACCATGTGGCAGTCATGGCCGTGCCGGCAACGGCTGCTTTAGGCTGATTGTAGGCGCTAGGCAAAGCCACAATCGGGCGTTGGTAATCTATGCCCAATGGCGCACAGGCAGTCAGCAACAACAGCAATGGTGCAAGCACAATCTGAGGCGCTCTGCATACGTTTATGGCCATCATGGGGTTTCCTTAGTACTGGCTTGCGATTCCAACTGGCCATGGTGCCTAATGTGCTTGCCGCTTAACCAAGTAAAGAACAGTGGGATAAAAATAGTCGCGACAAAGGTAGCCAAAAGCATGCCACCAAATACGCCAGTGCCCATGGATCGCCTTGCCGCAGCACCGGCGCCAGATGCCACCACCAAAGGCACGATGCCTAATACGAATGCCATGGAGGTCATGACAATAGGCCTAAATCGCAAGCGGGCCGCTTCCAATGCAGCCTCAGCAACAGGCATACCCTGCTCCATTTTTTGACTGGCAAACTCGACAATCAAAATGGCATTTTTCGCCGCCAAGCCTATCAAGGTGATCAGGCCAATTTGAAAGTAGATGTCATTAGGCATGCCGCGAAGCAAGACGGCCAGGAAGGCGCCCGCCAAAGCAAACGGCACGGCCATGATAACGGCCAGGGGCAGCGCCCATGTTTCGAACTGCGCCGCCAATATCAAGAAGACCATGATGATCGCAAAACCAAAGGCGAACACAGCCGCTGAACCGGTGCGTTTTTCTTGATAAGCTTGCGCGGTCCAAGCGATTTGGTAACCGTCAGGCAAATTGCTCGCGGCAATCCGTTCCACTGCCTTAATGGCATCGCCTGAGCTCACACCCGGCGCGCCAGCGCCAAATACCTTGGCTGACAACAAGCCGTTATAACGCTCCAACTGCTCCGCTCCGACCCGGTTGCTCACCTTGCTTAAAGCCGACAAGGGGATCATGTTGCCATTCGGCGCGCTAGCGCTAGGCTGACTGCGCACGTAAACCTTACCTAAGTCTTCCGCCTGCATTCTAAATTGCGCCTCGGCCTGCAACTGCACGCGGTAGGTACGGCCATTTTTATTGAAATCGTTGACGTAATACGAGCCCATGGTGCTTTGCAAAGTGGTGTAGATATCGGCAATGCGCACCCCTTGTGAGATGGCTTTGGCTTCGTCCACTTCTATGAGCAATTGCGGCACGGTAGGACGGAAAAAGGTTTTTGGTGGGGTCAAGCTAGGGTCTTTAGCCATGGCCTCCATTAAATTATTCATCACCGCGGCCAACTTTATGGGGTCGGTATCGCGCTGACTTTGCACGTACACCTCAAACCCAGCGGCGGTGCCCAACCCCCTAATGGCCGGGGGGTTGACAGCAAAGGCCAAACCATCGGGCTGACTCATGCCTATGCCAAACAGCTTGCCGACAATTTGGTCGGCGCTGGTTTCACGTAGGCTCCAATCTTTAAGTCGCACAAACATGGTGGCAGCGTTGGTTTTATTAGCGCCAGTAAGCAATTCCAAGCCGTTTACGGCAAATTCATGGGCCACGGCTGGGTCTTGGGCTATAGCCGAACGGATTGTCTCCGTGGTTTTAGTGGTGCGGCTCAATGTCGCGCCGTCTGGCATCACCACTATGGTCACCACGTAACCTTGGTCTTCTGCCGGCACAAAACTACCGGGCACTTTCATGAACAACACCACGCAGGCCAGCACTATGCCGGCAAAGGCCAAGCCGCCTATGATTTTATGCTTGAGCGTTAACGCCACGGTATGGGTGTAAAAATTCGAAAAGCGACTAAACCCCTGATTAAAAGCTTGAAAGAAGCGGTTTTCAGCGTGATTCTGCTGCAATATCATGGCGCACAATGCCGGGGTCAGCGTTAATGCCACCACCCCCGATATCACCACGGCAATGGCCACGGTCACGGCGAACTGCCGATACAACTCACCGGCAATGCCGCCTTGAAAAGCCACCGGCACAAACACCGCACACAGCACCAAAACGATGGCCACAACAGCGGCCGAAACCTGCTGTATGGATTTGATGGCCGCCGGCAAAGGCGCTAAATTTTCTTCGCGCATGAGGCGTTCGGTGTTTTCCAGCACCACAATCGCGTCGTCCACCACTATGCCTATGGCCAGTATCATGGCAAACAAGGTGAGTAAATTAATGGAAAAGCCAAATAGGTATAAACCAGCAAAAGTACCAATTAAGGAAATCGGCACAGCAATGATAGGTATCAAGGTGGCACGCCAACTTTGCAGGAACAAGAAAACCACCAAGACCACCAAGACCAAGGCTTCAGCAAAGGTTTTAAACACCTCTTCTATGGTGGCTTTAACGAAATCACTGGTGTCATAGGGGATGGTGTAAACCATGCCAGCCGGGAAACGGCCACTTAACTCCGCCATTTTGGCTTTGATGCCTTGCGCCGTATCCAAGGCATTGGCACCCGTTTGTAAAAAGATAGGTATGGCCACACCGGCCTGACCGTCTAGCGCAGAAGTGACATTGTAACTTTGTGCCCCCAATTCAACGCGGGCCACGTCTTTTAAATACAGCAGGCCACGCGGGCCATCGGCCCGAATAATAATGTTGCCAAATTCAGCTGGATCAAGCAAACGGCCTTTAGCACTGACCGTGTAAACCAATTGCTGGGAGCTGGGTGCAGGTTCCTGGCCTATTTTACCGGCGGCGTATTGGTTGTTTTGTGCCGCAATTGCTGCCGCCACATCACTGGAACTGACACCCAGTTGCGCCATGCGGTCGGGGCGTAACCAAATTCGCATGGCGTAATCTTGCCCGCCAAATATCAAGGCGTCGCCCACGCCTTTCACCCGTTTTAATTCATCCAAGACATTTAAAGTCGCGTAATTGCTCAGGTACAACCTATCGTGCTTGGCGTCTTTAGAAGTAAGCATCACCACCAGCAAGATGTCATTGGATTTCTTCTGCACAATCAAACCGTTGCGCCTGACGTCATCGGGCAACCTTGGGGTAGCAATGTTGACGCGGTTGCTGACATTAAAGGTCGCCTGGTCGACATTGGTGCCCACCTCAAAGGTGGCCGTGATCACCAAGGTGCCACTGGAGTCGGCGCTGGAATTGAAATACAAGAGGTTGTCTACCCCGCTCAATTGCTCCTCGATCGGGCCTGCCACGGTTTTGGCTAAGGTATCGGCACTCGCGCCTGGGTAGCTGGCCGTGATGGTAACCGTTGGGGGAGCAATTTGCGGGTACTGCGCAATGGGTAACTTAAAGGCGGCGGCCAAGCCAGCCAGCACAATAATAATGGACAGCACGGAGGCAAAAATCGGCCTGGTGATAAAAAACTTGGTCATGGCCCCGTCCTATTTTGCTTTAGCTGATGGTGGCGTTGCTTCTTGATACGGATGGGGCAACACCTCGGCACCTGGACGCATTTTAATTAAGTTGTCGGCAATGACTTGCTCGCCTGCTTTTAAGCCGCCTAAAATCACCCACGATTGACCTTGCCAACCGCCTTCCACAACCGGTCGTATGCTTGCTACCACTTTTCCTTGGGCATTTTTTTCTGCGACAAAAACAAACTTACCTTGATCGCCGGTCAACACCGCCGTTTGCGGCAATAAAAATACACCTTTACGGCTGCCGGTGGTGACGCGCACGCGCACAAACTGACCAGGCAACAAGGCCTTGTCGGCATTGGCAAAGCTCGCGCGCAATTGTTGGGTAGCCAATTGCGGGTCTATGCTGCTGGCCGCAAAGTTTAACTGGCCGGTTTGTGGGTAATCTTGGCCGTTAGGTAAAATGAGATGCAATTGTTTGACTCGGGCTGGCGACAAATAGCCACCCAATAAAGCCAATTCGCTATCGGACAAACTAAAGCGCACCCAAATTGGGTTGATTTGGTAAACACGGGTCAAGAGGCTGGTGTTGGCATTCACCAAAGCGCCTTCTGATAACTCAAAGCGGCCGGCCATGCCGGCTAGCGGCGAGGTTACGGTGGTGTAGGATAAATTTAACTGCGCTTCACGCAGATTGGCCTGGTATTGCGCCAGCGCCGCTTTGGCCATGCTGTTGTCAGACCAAGCATTGTCGGCCTCACGTTGGCTGACCGACTCGGTGGCTAACAAACTTTTTAAGCGCTGCGCCTCACGTTCGGTTTGCTCAACCTTAGCCTGCTGTTGCGCTAATTGTGCTTTTGCATTGCTCAAGGCAATTTGAAATGGCACGGGGTCAATTAAAAATAAGGCCTGCCCTTGCTTGATAGGCGCGCCTTCTTCAAACAGTTTCTTCAGCACGATACCGCCTACACGCGGGCGTATCTCCACTTCTTTTGCACCCTCGGTTTGCGCCACGGTCTCGGCCGCAATCGGCACATTGGTGGCTTGCAGCGTAATCACGCCTACCGGCATAGCCGGCATAGCCATGCCATTGGCGGTTGGCTCTTGTTTGCCACAAGCACCTAAACTCAAGCTTAGTATTAGGCAAACGGATAAAGGCTTTATTTGGGTTCGTAGGAACGACGACAGCGTCACTGCCGCCTGGCGATTGAAGGTCATGCTAGACTCCATGCAGCCTGATAGGCTGCATTGTTAAATTAAAAAGTATCAAACTTCATTCTCACATAAAATCAAGCTAGACGCACGGCAAAAAGCTTGTTAAATGGCGATGGTGGCGCTACCATTAGGAAACATTCGTGCTGGGAGGCATAGTGGAAATTCACACAGGCGAGATTTACGGTAAACAAACTGCGGCAAAATTTACCATGTATAACGTGCTAAAAGTGAGCAAAGCCATCGTCACCCTGCAAAACATAGACAACCCCTTAAGTCTATTTGAAACCACCGCCGAAAAATTAGCCAGCTCAGGTTACGTTCGCATCAGCCAAACACCCTATATAGACTTACAGGCCAGCACGGCCAAGAAGCGCAAAGCCGCCAAAAAACCGACGCGTTGCCCGCTGACTTTTGATTTTTTAGAAGAGCGCGCAGACAGCCAACGCCCGGCAGCCATCATGCCGGATTTATTTAATTAGCCCGCGGCGGTCCACCACGAAGGTCGTGGCCAACCGCGCTGTATATTTCCACCTCAACAAAATCACCAGGGCTTAAGCCTTCGGCATCCTCTAGATAGACCACGCCGTCAATTTCAGGCGCGTCGGCTTTAGTGCGGCCTATGGCCTCTATATTGCCAGCGGAATCGGTTACCAACTCATCGACTAACACCGTTTGCATGCTGCCCACTTTAGCTTGCAATTTGGCAGCACTAATGCGTTCCTGCACTGCCATAAATCGGCTTAAGCGCTCTTGTTTCAATGCCTCTGGCACTTGATCCGGCAGCGCATTGGCAGCCGCCCCGTCCACCGCAGAATAAGCAAAGCAGCCGACACGGTCTAACTGAGCTTCCTCTAAGAAATCCAACAGCATTTGAAAGTCGTCTTCGGTCTCACCAGGAAACCCAGCAATAAAGGTGCTGCGGACGGTAATGTCTGGGCAGATTTCACGCCAAGCTTTGATGCGTGCCAAGTTATTCTCGGCATGCGCCGGACGTTTCATGGCTTTTAGAATACGTGGGCTGGCATGCTGAAACGGCACATCCAAATACGGCAAAATTAAGCCATCCGCCATCAAGGGGATCACTTCGTCCACGTGCGGGTAAGGGTAAACGTAGTGCAAACGGGTCCAAACGCCTAAATCGCTTAAACTCTGACACAGTTCGGTCATGCGCGTTTTAACCGGTCTGCCGTTCCAAAAACCGGGGCGGTATTTGATGTCCACGCCGTAAGCCGACGTGTCTTGCGATATCACTAAAATTTCCGAGACACCGGCATTGACTAAGTTTTCCGCTTCGTTCAAAACCTCGCCTATCGGCCTGCTAACCAAATCGCCACGCATACTGGGGATGATGCAAAAACTGCAGCGGTGGTTACAACCTTCGGATATTTTTAAATAAGCATAATGGCTAGGCGTTAAGCGTATGCCTTGAGGCGGCACCAAATCCACAAAGGGCTCATGCAATTTAGGCAAGTTGGCGTGCACCGCGGTCATCACTTCTTCTAGCGCATGCGGACCGGTTACGGCTAAAACACTAGGGTGAGCCGCTTCCACCACGCCTTTTTTAGCACCCAAGCAACCGGTTACGATGACCTTGCCGTTCTTCGCTATGGCTTCACCTATGGCATCCAACGATTCTTCCACTGCGCTATCAATAAAACCGCAGGTGTTGACCACCACCAAATCGGCCTCTTCGTAGCTGGGGGAAATAGCATAGCCTTCTGCACGCAATTGGGTGAGAATACGCTCTGCATCGGAGCCGGCTTTCGGGCAACCGAGTGATACGAAGCCGACCTTAGGATTGGATAAACTCATGAACACTTACCTATCGTTAATTTAAATTTTATTTATGTACATCATCGCCATCGCTTGGCTATACCTAGCAACCTTAATGGCCGCCACCGAAGCCAGCATCACGGCCGGTTTGCTGACCTTTTTCTTTTACGGCCTCATGCCTTGCGCTTTGCTATTGTGGTTACTCGGCGTCAAACACCGACGGCACATGCAAGCCAAAAAGGACTTACTCCAAGACGACGTGAGCCACCCAAATGCTAGCGACACCAATCGAAATGAGTAAAATTTGCGCCAACGTGGCTTTCAGTTCGGTGCGCTTGTGCAAACCTGGAATCAAATCGGCCACCGCCACATAAAGCAAGCTGGATGCCGCCAATGCCAATATGATGGGCACCCAACTTTGCACGTATTGCAAGGCATAATAGGCCATCAAGCCGCCGACCAAGGTCGCCACGCTGGACACCAAATTAAAAATTAAGGCTTGTTTTTTACTGTAGCCGGAATGCAGCAGGATTAAAAAATCCCCTACTTCCTGTGGAATTTCATGGGCAATAATGGCCAAAGCGGTGACCACACCCAATTTCATGTCGGCGGTAAAGGCCGCTGCAATCAAAATGCCGTCTATGAAGTTATGAAAGGTATCGCCTATCATAATCATCAAGCCACTGCGTCCGCTGTCGTGGTTGTGCAGATGACCATGGCTGAGTAAAGCAGAAGCCCGTGCTTGAGGCGCAACCGCCTTGTATTTGGCGCCCGCATGTTGAGTGTTGATTTGTGCGGTGCTGGTTTGCGTGGCATTAAGCCCAAGGCCAGATGGGCAATCTTGCTCGGTGTGCAGGGCGTGCACTTCACAATGATCACCGTGACAATGCCGCCATATGACCAATTTTTCCAACACAAAAAACAGCAACAAACCCAGCAGCAAGGTGGCCGATACCTTTTCCACACTGCCTGCTAGATTAAAGGCATGCGGTAAAATCTCTAAAAATACCGCACCCAACATGGCGCCAATGGCGTAGCTGACCAACATGGGCACCCAAGTCGGGCGCAAACTAAGAGCGAACAAAGCCGCCAACGCCACGCTAAGCAGGCCACCTAAAAAAGTGAAGCCGACGATATAACTCAAGCTAGTGTAATCAGAAAAATGCATGGGCTAATAACCATTTTTAAACGCTAGGCACAAACGGCGCCAGCATGGTCGCATTATAGTTTAGAAATGCTGGCCACACTGAGCAAATTAATGGGAGCCATTAAGCATTCAACCAAATCAAACTGGCCATGCGGCCAGTCACGGCTTCGCGCCGGTATGAAAAAAACCGCTGCGCATCGCTGTAAGTGCAAAATGCTTGATCGATGCCGCCACCGTAAATTTGGCTTATGCCCAACGCGTTTAAACGTTGCTGAGCGAGCACATACAAATTAGCCAGCCATTTGTCGGCATGCGGTTTAAACGCCAGTGCAGCTTGCCCATCGTGCTGCATGAATTGCGCCCGCACTTCATGGCCCACCTCAAACGCATTAGGGCCAATAGCCGGGCCCAGCCAAGCCAATATTTGACTGGGGGCCACGACCATTTTAGCTACCGCTGCCTCTATCACCCCATCACACAGACCGCGCCAACCGGCATGCACGGCCGACACCACCGTGCCGGCCCGATCACAAAGCAACACCGGCAAACAATCTGCCGTCATGGTAACGCACACCACATTGGCTTGCCGGGTAAACGAGGCATCGGCATCCGGCACACCTTGGCACAAAGCCGCATCCAACACGGTCACGCCATGGACTTGATTCAACCAAACCGGCTCACTGGGTAAGACAGTGCGCAATACCTGACGATTGCGCCTAACGCAGGCTGCGTCGTCGTTGACGTGCAAAGCCAAATTGAGGTTGGCATACGGCGCCAGACTGACCCCACCTTGCCTGATAGTTTGCAGGGCCTGCACATTGGCCGGGGCCGGCCAACTGGGCTGAATCGCATTTAAGGCTAACAACGCTTAGTCCTCATCATCCAATGCCAAATCATCGTCATCATCGAACTCATCGTCCTCGTAATCCTCATCGGCGAGGTAAGGCTCGGTTTGCAAGCCGCCAAAATCAAACGACTCTTCCTCCTCATCGTGCAGGTCTTCATGACGCATGGCTTCCAGCAGCGCTTTCATGTCATCGGGCAACTCGATTTGCCACTCGACAAATTCATTGCTTGCCGGGTGCAATAGACCCAGCTTGATGGCATGCAGCGCTTGCCGTTTAAATTGGCTGACGGCATCGCGCAAGGTTTGCGTCATGGCCCGTATCGGCACGATGCCGCGAAAACCGTAAACCGGATCGCCAACGATGGGCGCTTTTAAATACTGCATGTGCACACGGATTTGATGGGTACGGCCGGTTTCCAAATTGCAACGCATGTAGGTTTGCACGGAAAAACGTTCCAGCATTTCGTAGCGAGTAATGGCCGGCTTGCCGGCGCGGTTAATCGCCATCTTGGTGCGTGACCTTGGGTCACGGCCTATGGGTTGGTCTATCATGCCATTGCGCCAAATCTGCCCCCAGACGATGGCGCGGTATTCGCGTTTAACCGTGCGCGCTTGCAGTTGCCGCACTAAATTAGTTTGTGCGGCCAAGGTTTTTGCTACCACCAATAGGCCACTGGTGTCCTTGTCCAGTCTGTGCACGATACCCGCACGCGGCAAGTCTTTTAATTCGGGCGCATGGAAGAGCAAGGCATTTAACAAGGTGCCGTTCCAATTGCCAGCAGCAGGATGAACCACCATGCCAGCCGGTTTGTTGATCACCAAAATATGCGTGTCTTCAAAGACGATGTTAAGCGGAATGTTTTCCGCTTGAAACGCCTGCTGCTCAGGCTTGATTTGCACCTGCACCACCACGGCCTCACCACCCCACACCTTGGTCTTAGAGGTGCTGGCCAAACCTGCCACGGTGACCAAACCGTCTTTAATCCAAGCTTGCATCCTAGAACGAGAATGCTCAGGCAGCAATCGTTGCAATGCCACGTCCAAACGTAAGCCGCCTAAGTCGTTAGGGATGGTCAGCGTTAGGGCTTGATTTGGGGAGTCTGTATTACGAAGAGTAGCTTGAGTGGTGTCTGTCATCGGGTATAATTGCGCATCATTCTTAAAGGTCGTTTCAGCATGAAGTATATCTTAGTTTTTATGTTTGCTTTGTTACTCAATGCTTGCGCCATCTTCGGCGACCCCACTGAACTTGATGACACTAAAGGCTGGACGGCAGAGCGCATCTACACCGAGGGTCAGGCCAAAATGTTTGATAAGGATTACGAGAAAGCCATCAAGTACTTTGGCAAACTTGAATCGCGCTACCCAAATGGTCGCTATGCCACCCAAGCGCAACTGGAAACGGCCTACGCCTATTTTAAGAAACAAGACCCAATATTGTGCGTAGCCGCGGCAGACCGCTTTATCAAGCTGCACCCGAATCACCCTAATGTCGATTACGCTTATTACCTCAAAGGCTTAGCCGTCTTTAACGAACGCGGCTTTATTGAAAAAGCCACCGAGCAACAAATTAGCGATCGCGATCCGCGCGGTTTACGCGATTCCTTTACCAGCTTTAAAGAGTTGGTAACACGCTTCCCTAATAGCAAATACTCAAAAGACGCCACGCAGCGCATGGTCTACCTGGCTAACAGCTTGTCCGATCACGAACTGCACGTGGCACGTTATTACATGAAACGTCATGCCTATTTGGCGGCAGTAAATCGCTGTAAATACGTGTTGGAATACTTCCCGCAGTCGCCAGGCGTGGAGCAAGCCTTGGTCATCATGATAAGCGCTTACGATTTATTAAGCCTCGATGACCTAAAAAATGACACCTTACGCATCTTAAAAACCAATTACCCGAATAGCGAAATGTTTGGTAAGAACTTCACCCAAGACGAACGGGTGTGGTGGAAATTCTGGGAAAGCCTTTACTAACAGCTGTTTCTAAGGCCATGATTTTTTCAATCAACTGCCTGGCCACGTTCAAACACCGTCTGGCCACGAATGGGTAGTATTGAAAAAGATACCGCGTATTTGACTAGTCAGCACGGCCCTACCATGCGCCATCATGCTCCTGCTCTATTTCAGCAATCCGAGCATGAGCCGCGATCAAGAACAACTGCTCTTTTTATGCATAGGCCTGCTGTTCGAAGCGTGGTTTTTTATAGACACTGCAGCCATAGGCTGCGTCGTGGTGGCGATCATGAAAAGGCCGGCCTACCTAGCTGACCCCTATGCACTGCCTCATGAAAATAAGCAGCTAGCGCAGCACCCGCAACTCTAACAATGCCGCCTTAACTAGCGCTTTTTCGCACTGCGGTCTTTATCTTCCTCGACCTTTTTGGCTTTTAATTGCGCTCGCTGCGCGAGTTTTCGTCTACGCATACTCACCAGCCCCTCGCCCGGTTTGCGCTTGTCTTCGTCCTCAGCAAACGGGTTGCTGCCTTGCTTGTATTGGACGCGCAGGGGGGTGCCGGATAATTGGAAGGTACGGCGAAACGTTTTTTCTAAGAAACGCGTGTAAGCATCTTTAACCCCATCCACGTGGTTGCCGTGAACGACCACAATAGGCGGGTTGCTACCGCCTTGATGGGCATAGCGCAATTTGGGGCGTATGCCTTTGCTGATGGGCGGTTGGTGCTGCTGCAAGGCGTCGATCAGCACACGGGTTAATTGCGGGGTGGCCAATTTAGCAAAGGCGGCTTTAAAGGCAATGTCCACTGATTTAAACAATTCTGGCAAGCCTTTTTTACGTAAGGCAGAAATGTAGTGAAACTCGGCGAAATCCAAGAACATTAATTTTCGATCGATTTCCCGTTTCACCCAATCGCGCTCTTCTTCTTTCAAGCCATCCCATTTGTTGATGGCGACCACCAAGGCACGACCGGCGTCCAATATGTAGGCAGCAACG
>JBEDKJ010000024.1:0-28413 GCA_041172285.1 Pseudomonadota bacterium | reverse complement strand
ACTGCCTCGGGTACCAATGTGGGTAACTACATCGCTTATTCCAATCAGCAAGGCTATAACATAGAAGGCGGTCTTTTAACTATACAAGCCAAACCAATATCAATAACTGGCTCACGCGTATACGATGGCTCCGATGCGTTGGATCTTAGCATATTGTCTCTTTATGGGTTTTTGGGCGAGGAGTCTTTAACGCTCAGTGGCGTGGGTTCCATGAACAATAGGCACGTAGGTGTTAATAAGTCCATTAACATAGGTGCATTGACCTTGGGTAATTGCACTGGTGATGGTTGCAGAGGTTTGGCTAGTAACTATACCTTTGATGGCGGCACTCAAACCGTCACCATCACGCAAAAATCACTCAATCAAACCGGCTTAAGTGTGGCCAGCAGTAAAGTTTACGATGGCACCCGCAATGCAGCGGTAATTGGCAACGCCAGTTTGTCGAGCGTTGCAATTGGCAGTGGTAATGCCAACGACGGCAAAACTTACTTGGGTGATGCGGTCAGCCTAACTGGCACGGCGATTGGCACATACAACAGCAAAGACGTGCTCAATGCCACGACGGTGGCCTTCAGTGGCTTAAGCTTAAGCGGTGCGGATGCCAACAATTACAGTTTATCGCCCCATGACACTGTTAGCGCGACAATCACAAAAGCCGATGCGGTTGTCATTGCCAATAGCGGCATCAGGTTCTACAACGGTTTAAGCCGTTCCATCACTGGGTTTAGCGCCACCGGTTTGGTTAACGGTGAAACAGTCAGCGTATTAAGCGGGGTAAGCGCATTCGGCAGTGGCGTGGATATCGGCGATTATCCGGTGGTCGCCAGTGGTACGGACAATAACTACCGCTTAAGCTTTGTGGATGGCCTGTTAAGCATAGTCAAAGGCAGTCCCAGTGCCTTCTTATATGCTATAGGCGCGGCGTTGAACGGCTTGGGTAAATCCGATGAGGCCAAAGCAGAGGCGGTTGTTGGTCAGGAGGCCGATGGCCAAAACCACAATTTAAACGAAGATAAAGTAAAATTGCCGGACGATGCAATGACTTCATTGCGCGTTAGTGCTAAGGATTAATTGACCATGACCACCCAGTTTATTTTCAGCAAGCGTGCGCTTGCCTGGGCAATTTTTTTTGCTGGCTTAGGTGCAATCACTGCCCAAGCCGCCACGCCCGACGCCGGGCAATTGTCGCAACCCTTAATTAAACAACCTGAGCTCAATCCACCCAGCCCGGTCGAATTGCTGCGCCTACCAGCCCCCAGTGAGACCAAGACCGATGGGGCTGACGACATTCGCATCACAATCAATAAAATAAGCGTGTCCGGCAATACCCTAATTGCCAGTGAAGCCCTAGAGGCCATGGTGGCAGACCTGATTGGCGGGCAGCACAATTTTGCTGAAATCAGCAATGCGGTGAATCGCATTACCCTTTGGTACCGCGAGCGTGGCTATTTGGTCGCTAGGGCCTACTTGCCAGCGCAAGATTTAAAAGACGGTAAGCTGGACATTAATGTATTGGAAGGTTTGCTCGGTGAGCCTTTGCTGAACAATCGATCACGCTTAGGCGACGCGCGTGCCAAACAACACGTTGCCAACATTCCGGCGGGCGAACCTTTACAAAGTGAAGCGGTGGATAGAGCAGTGTTATTGCTCAGCGATACCCCTGGGGTGGGTGGTGCTAGGGCCAGTTTAAGGCCGGGTGCCAGTGTGGGCACCTCGGATTTGATTATTGAATTGGATCCCGGTCAAGCCTATGCCGCCAATGTGGAACTGGATAATTACGGCAGCCATTACACCGGCGAGAACCGCCTAGGTGCGGCTGTGGCCATCAATAGTCCGTTTAACTTGGGTGACCAACTCACCGTGCGGGCGTTAACCAGTGACCAGAAGATGACTTACGCGCGCGTGGCTTACCAATTACCAATAAGCGCGAATGGCCTCAAGTTGGGTGCTGCTTACTCGGACATGAACTACACATTGGGCCGTGAGTTTGCTGATTTGAATTCTCATGGTTCCGCTAGCAGCGCCAGTGCTTACCTAAGTTATCCTTTCATACGCAGTCAAACTATCAACGCTTATGGCACGCTGACCTTTGAGCAAAAAGACACCAAGGACATACAAGTTGATACCGTGGACAAAAAAGTAAAGTTACTCAGTGCGGGCTTCACTGGTAACCGGCAAGATGGGTTGTTTGGCGGCGGCCTAAACAGTTTTGGCGCTACCTTCGTGCTTGGTGATTTAGGCATGGATGCGTTGACGCTGGCGCAAGACGCGGTCTCGGCTAACGCGCACGGTGGATTTAGTAAACTGAACCTAAACTTCAGTCGATTGCAGCGTATAAACGACAGCAATTATCTGTATGTTGCTGCCTCTGGCCAATTGGCCAGCAAAAATTTAAACACCACTGAAAAATTTTACCTAGGTGGCTCCGATGGCGTGCGGGCTTACCCGCCTGGCGAGGGCGGTGGCGATGAAGGGTTGATGCTGAACACCGAGTTGCGACATAGCTTCAGTGATAAATTGCAAGCGCTGGTGTTTATTGATGCGGGGACGGTCACCATCCATAAAAACGCCTACATTACCGATGAAGCCAACACTCGTAACATTCTGGGCGCGGGCTTGGGCCTTAATGCTAACTACAAAGCCTTGCAATTTAAAAGCGTGCTCGCATGGCGCTTAAAGGGTGGGCCTGCCTTGTCTGAGCCCATCGCTGAAGATACCAACCCTAGGCTATGGTTGCAAATGAGCAGTTCCTTCTAAGGGTCGACTTTTCTAATACGCCTTATGCCATTACAATGATTCGCTATGACTAAACTACCTAAATTTGTTGGTGTGACTGGCCTGCCTCGTGCAGGCTCAACTTTGCTATGCCAGTTATTGGCGCAACACCCAGAAATAAATTGCGAAGGCCACAGTTCGCCTTTATGCAATACCCTGTTGGGTATACGGCGCATGATCAGCGATGACACCTTTTTTCTATCGCAACTGGACAACAGTTTTGACACCAGTTACGCGCATTTGGCCACGGCCATGCAAGGCTATCTGCAGGGCTGGTATCAAGGCACCAAAGAAACAGTGGTGGTGGATAAAAATCGCGCGTGGTTGCATGCCATTGAGTTGCTTTTGCACATACAACCCGAGGCCAAATTAATTGTTTGCATCCGTGAGTTGGGTCAGATTTATGGCTCGATAGAAGCGCAGCATCAAAAAACCATATTGCTGGATTTTATTGATCACTTGGCCGATTACGATCGTTTTGGTCGGGCCGATATTTTGTTTGCCAAAGATAAATCCATAGGCGCGCCATTGACTTCCTTGCATGCTGTTCCGGATTTGCCCAAACACGTGCAAGAGCGTTTGTACTTTGTGCGCTTCGAAGACATGATGGCTAACCCGGTGGCTTGCATGAGTCATATCTATGCCTGGTTGGGCGTGTCCCCATACGAAATTAAGCCAGATCAAATCACTACTGGCACGCGTGAAAGCGACAGCCATTACCGCATGAAATACCTGCACAAGCAATCTGAAAAAATAGTGCAACCCAAACCGCACGCGATTCCTCCGCGCATACAGAAGCAGATACAAACGGCTTACGCTTGGTTCTACCAAACCTATTACCCACAAAAGAAAAAGTAAGACGCACGCATGGCAGTTCAAGCGAACACTCACGATAGACCAAACGCTAAGCTTAAGGATTTAAAGTTGTTGGTTGCCGGCTTAAACGATACGGCTTTGGTGGGGGCATCGTTGATCGTTTCCAGGCACCCGCCGTTTGTAAACTATTCATTCCGCTTAATGTTGATGAAGTTGATCGATCAGCTGAAATACGCGGCCAACATCACCGCCACCTTGGAAGGAAAAATAGTGGCTTATGCCGGTTGGATAGTGGTCAATGATGCCGATGCAAAGCGTTGGCTTAAAGACGGCGGTGAGTTACCTGTGCCAAACTGGCAAACGGGCGATGCGGCCATCATCACCATTATTGTGACCGAACATAAACGCTATTTATTGCCCTTAATGCGTGCGGTCTCTCATGCTTGTGCTGGAAAAACCGGCTTCGCCATGCGCTCTTACCAAGACGGTCGCTCAGACAGTAAGCGCCAGACCATCAATGCTAGGGAACAGATTTTTCATCATGAAAAAAGCAGCAAGCAAGGCTAGTTTATGCAAATAAATGGCGTGGCGAGCGGGCAGATAATGACCGCTGTGGTCGGCGATTTATACCGTAAGGCGGCCAACCCAGATTTCAAATTTCCTTTACAAATACAAGTGGTGGATCAAGCTGACGTGGCCAAAGCCATTTTCATGGCGCCTGAGGAGTTTGTTAAGAATTACGGGTTTATGGAATCCTTGTCTGTGGGGCGATTTTCAGCCAGTGGTGAGGACTGGAAACAGCGTGCCGCTCTGACCCAATCTTTTTATACGCAATCGACCGTGTTGCTCGATGAATCTGCGCTGATGCAGATTTATGCCCATCATTTGCAAGCTGGCTTGCAGCGTGATCGATTTGATTTATTTGAAATATTTATCCATGCCGCGCTGGAAGTGTTTTCCAAATCTTTCGGTTTGCCCAACACCATTTCCTGGCCGATGGATTTGGTCAACAAAACCAGGGCTGCATTAATTGATCAGCAGGCCATGGCTTGGGTAGGGGCCGTGCCAGAATTAATGGAGCAAAGTCGCCGGCATTTGACGGCCATCTTTGCCGAATTTGAGGCTTTGTGGCAGGTCGATCCGGCATTGCAAGCTTTATTGAGTCGCTTGGAGACGCAAGCTAAGGGGATTGAGAACTTCAGTGCCGTGGGTGAGTTGTTGCAAAACGTCTTTGCCGCAACCGAAAGCACGTCATCCGCTTTGTTGTGGGCCATAGAATGCATGACTAGGCAGGGGGATTTACCGCTATTTAAACAAGCTGACCAGCATGTGGATGAGCTGGTTGTCTTCCTTGATGAAGTCCTTAGGGTGTTTACCCCCGTCCCTTATGTCAGCCGCGTTTGTAAACAGGCCACTGCAATTAATGGCATGAGCTTTGCTGAAAACGAGCCCATCGTTATATCCATTGTTGGCGTACACAGCGATCCACAATATTGGCACGAGCCCCTCTTGTTTAAACCTAGGCGGCAAGAGTTTATTCAAGCCAACTACCCTCGTCATGCTTACATTCCATTTATCAATGGCCCTAGAGTGTGTGCCGGCATGAAGTTGGCTAGACAAGAGCTTAAGTGCGGTATGTTAGCCTTTCTTGAGCGATTTTCAGTAAAGCCTTGCAATGAACCCAGGGGCTTGGAATACGGTCTGGCATCACGACCCAGTGTGAAGTTGGAGCCGTATTTAATCGATCGAAAAACAGGAGTGGTTTAAGCGTGATTGAGCCGACTACAGTTTGGCTGACGGGCTTAAGTGCCGCCGGTAAATCCACCTTAGCCTATGCCTTAGAGCAGCGGTTATTGGCGATAGGGCAAGCCTGCCATGTGCTGGATGGCGACCAGGTGCGGCTTGGTCTAAGTAAAGATTTAGGCTTTAGTCAGGCCGATCGCAGCGAAAACATCAGGCGTACCGCCGAGGTGGCTAAGTTGATGAACGATGCCGGCCTAATTGTTATTAGTGCTCTAATTTCCCCGATGGCAGCCGACCGTGTCATGGCAAAAAGCATAATCGGGCCAGGCAAATTTAAAGAAATTTACGTCAGTACGCCTTTGGCTATCTGTGAAGCACGCGACCCAAAAGGCCTCTATACGCAAGCGCGCGCAGGTCAGATTGCTGACTTTACTGGCGTGTCAGCTGGCTACGAGGTGCCATTGAAACCGGATTTAATTTTGGACACCACAGCAGCCATCTTGGGCGAGCAGGTCGAGGCCATATTGCAGTTGTTGTAAGTTGTTTTGTCTGCTCAAGGTCGCGCTAGCACCCTGCTATCTGATAGAATTCAGCTTTCGTTATTGCCCGAATTTTTTAGCCCAACTTCATGACTTCAACTAACGCACAAACTCCTATGCTTAGTCTGCGTGGCAGCGCAGCTTTATCGCCATTTCGCATTGATAAAATCTTGGCTAGCTTGCATGCCAAAGAGGGCGCGTCCGGCAGCAATATCAAGCATTTGTATGCGGAGTTTAGGCATTTCGTTTGGACTAAAGACGCGGCTTTAAGCCTTGAGCAGCAAGCACGGCTAGAGCAAGTATTGACCTACGGCCCACGCCTGCCAGCAGAAGACCCATCGGGTGAATTTTTCTTGGTGTTGCCGCGCATAGGCACGATCTCGCCTTGGGCGTCGCGCGCGACCGACATCGTTCAGCATTGTGGTTTGCCCGAGGTGCAGAGGGTGGAGCGTGGCGTGGCCTATTACGTGCAAACTGTTAACGGGCAAGCCTTGACGCCTGCCGAGCGTCAACTGTTGTTGCCCTTAATACACGATCGCATGACCGAAGGCGTGTTTGCCCATCTGCAAGACGCCGAGCAGCTATACCATAGCGATAGCCCTAAGCCCTTAAGCCGTGTGGACCTATTGCAAGGCGGTAAAGCGGCCCTAGAAAAAGCCAATGCGGACATGGGCTTGGCTTTGTCGCCCGATGAGGTGGATTATTTATTCGATAACTACACTAAAATCGAGCGCAATCCCACCGACGTGGAATTGATGATGTTTGCCCAAGCCAACTCCGAGCATTGCCGCCATAAAATATTCAATGCGGATTGGGTGATAGACGGCGAGGTGCAAGACCTGTCTTTGTTCGCCATGATACGCAACACCCATAAGCTCAACCCAGGCAAGACCGTGGTGGCCTATTCGGACAATTCCTCCATTGTCGCCAGCCAAGCGCCGGGCACAAAAACCAAACGCTTCTATCCGACCGCGGACGGCGCATACCGCTTTGTTGAAGAAGAAATGCATTACTTGATGAAGGTGGAAACGCATAACCACCCTACGGCCATTTCTCCTTTTGCCGGGGCAGCGACCGGGGCCGGCGGCGAGATTCGTGACGAAGGCGCGACCGGTAGCGGCTCTAAACCTAAAGCCGGCTTAAGCGGTTTCTCCGTGTCCAATTTGGCCATACCCGATTTCATTCAACCTTGGGAACAAGCCGCTTACGGCAAGCCGGGGCGGATTGCTTCGCCGTTCCAAATCATGATAGACGGGCCGTTAGGCGGGGCGGCTTACAGCAACGAGTTCGGTCGTCCTAACATTGCCGGTTATTTCCGCACCTTTGAATTAGCCTCTGTGGACGCCAACGGAAAAACCGAAATGCGCGGTTACCATAAGCCGATTATGTTGGCTGGTGGCATAGGCAATATTTCCGCCCAACATGCTAAAAAGAACCCCATCCCACCGGGAGCTGCCTTAATCCAATTGGGCGGCCCGGCCATGTTGATCGGTTTGGGTGGCAGCGCTGCCTCTAGCATGGACACCGGTAGCAACGTGGAAAATTTGGATTTTGATTCGGTGCAACGCGGCAACCCAGAATTGGAAAGGCGCGCGCAAGAAGTGATAGACCGATGCTGGCAATTGGGTGAGGCCAACCCGATTTTGAGCATACACGATGTCGGGGCAGGTGGTATTTCCAATGCCTTCCCTGAGTTGGTCAACGATGCCGGCGTAGGCGCAACCTTCCAATTGCGTGACGTGCACAATGAAGAGCCGGGCATGTCGCCACGCGAGTTATGGAGTAACGAAGCGCAAGAGCGTTACGTGATGGCCATCCTGCAAGAAGATTTGCCACGTTTCAAGGCGATTTGCGAACGCGAGCGTTGCCCGTTTGCGGTGGTTGGTGTGGCGACAGCCGAGCGCCATTTAACGGTGGCCGACAGCCATTTTGCTAACAAGCCGGTGGACATGGACATGTCGGTGTTATTGGGCAAGCCGCCTAAAATGACCCGCGATGTTAAAAGCACCAGCCGTCAATTAAGCCCGTTTGCTACCGCCAACATCGATTTGCAAGAGGCCGCGGCACGCGTGTTGCGTTTGCCTGGTGTGGCCGATAAAACGTTCTTAATCACCATAGGCGACCGTTCGGTCACCGGTTTGGTGGCGCGCGAGCAAATGGTCGGTCCATGGCAAGTGCCGGTGGCCGATGTGGCGGTGACCTTGGCCGGTTATGAAACCTATAGCGGTGAAGCCTTTGCCATAGGTGAAAAAGCCCCGCTGGCCTTGATAGACGCACCGGCATCGGGACGCATGGCCATAGGCGAAGCGCTGACCAATATGGCGGCCTGCTTGGTAGACGACATCGGTGAATTGAAATTGTCGGCTAACTGGATGGCCCCGGCCGGTCACGCTGGCGAAGACGCCGCCCTGTACGCCACGGTTAAAGCGGTGGGCATGGCATTGTGTCCGGAATTGGGCATCAGCATACCGGTCGGCAAAGACTCCATGAGCATGAAAACCGTGTGGCAAGAAAACGGCCAAGATAAAGCCGTGACCTCCCCTATATCCTTGGTGGTGACGGCATTTGCCGCCACGCCGGATGCACGCAAAACCCTAACGCCGCAATTGCAAACCGACGGCGATACTAAGTTGATTTTAATTGACTTGGGTGCCGGTAAAAATCGCATGGGCGGTTCCAGTTTGGCGCAAGTTTATGGCGCGCTGGGCAACGAGGCGCCGGATGTGGACGATGCCGCGCAATTGAAGCATTTCTTCAACAGCATACAAGCCTTGAATGCGGCCGGTAAGTTGCTGGCTTACCACGATAGATCCGACGGCGGTTTATTCACCACCTTAGTGGAAATGGCTTTTGCCGGACATTGCGGTTTGAACATCGATGTAACGGCCTTGCCTGGTGACATTGCTGGCATTTTGTACAACGAAGAGCTGGGCGCGGTGATTCAAGTGGCGGCCGATCAAGCCGATGCCATTGCAGCGCAATTTAACGGCTTGGCCCACGTCATTGGCGATGTGCAAGTAGGCCATGCCATTGCCATTAAACACGCCGGTAAAACGGTGTTCAGCGACAGCCGCGTTAACTTGCACCGCATGTGGTCTGAAACCACGTACCGCATGCAGTCGCTGCGTGATAACCCGGTGTGCGCGCAACAAGAGTACGACAAGATTTTAGACGTGAACAACCGTGGTTTATTTAGCGAATTAAGCTTTGATGTGAACGACAACGTGGCTGCGCCTTATATCAATGCGGGTGCGCGTCCCAAAATGGCAATTTTGCGTGAGCAAGGTGTGAATGGTCAGGTGGAAATGGCGGCCTCGTTCGATCGCGCCGGTTTTGCTACTTTTGACGTGCACATGAGTGACGTGATTGCCGGCCGAGTGAGCTTGGCCGATTTCGCTGGCTTTGTTGCTTGCGGTGGCTTCTCTTACGGTGACGTATTGGGTGCCGGCGAAGGCTGGGCCAAGTCCATTCTTTTCAATGCCCGTGCACGCGATGAGTTCGCGGCCTTTTTTGCGCGTTCCGATAGCTTTGCCTTGGGCGTGTGCAACGGTTGCCAGATGATGAGCAATTTGCGCGAGTTGATTCCGGGTGCCGCTCATTGGCCGCATTTTGTTCGCAACCAATCCGAGCAGTTTGAAGCGCGCTTGGCCATGGTGGAAGTGTTGGACAGCCCGTCCTTGTTCTTTAAGGGCATGGCCGGCAGTAAAATGCCGATTGCCGTGGCACACGGTGAAGGTTATGCGGAATTTTCTGACGCGAGCGCTGTCAATGCACTGTTGGCAAATAAGTTAGTGACCATGCGTTTTATTGATCACGCGGCAAAACCAACCACGACTTATCCGTGTAACCCGAATGGTTCGCCACAAGGGCTAACCGGATTAACCAGCACAGACGGCCGATTTAGTATTATGATGCCACATCCTGAGCGGGTTATACGCAACGTGCAAAATACTTGGCAGCGTTGCGGGGACGGTGAAGACAGTGCTTGGATTCGTATGTTCCGCAATGCAAGACGCCACATTAATTAAGAATGAATTATAAAAACAACCTTGGAGATAAGTAACATGAAATTTTTGAATACCTTGTTAGCTGCAATCGTTTTAAGTTTTTCCATGAACGCCATGGCCGTTGTATCTGACGATGATGCGATTGAATTTGTTGAGGCCATCACCAGTGGCAACATGAAAATCGTTAAAAAATACGTGGAAGCCGATCCAGCTAATGCCAATTACAAATCGTTTGCATGGTCCCCCATCCAAATGGCGGCCAATAAGAATCAATTGGAAGTGGTTAAATACATCGTTAGCAAAGGCGGCGATTTAAATTACATCCACCCGTTGTCACACAACACTGCGTTTCACTTAGCGGTATTCAATGGCTACCCAGAAATGGTTAAATTGTTGGCTGCGAGTGGTGCCGACATCAACATCAAATTAAAAGCCGATGTGTCTATTTTGCGTGCGGTTAAAGACGTGAACGACAAACCTATGGTGGAGTTACTAACCAAATTAGGCGTGAAAGAAGACGGCTGCTTAGAAGAGCGTTGTTTCTAAATTAAGCCGATACGGTAAGCAAGGGGTCCGATGAAAACCGCATCGTCTTTTTGCTTACTGCTAGCTAGCCTCATCACCCCATCGCTATGGCCCTTAATTGGCCATGCCGATGGGGTGTTTGCTTTCAGCCCCGAGCAAGCTACTCACGTGCGCACTTTGGCAGCCTCTTGCGCTGCCTGCCACGGCACGCAAGGCAACGCCATGGTGAAAGAGGCTGGCAATGCCAGTGAGGAGAGTAACCCGGTCTTGGCTGGCAGAACCCGTGAGGATCTATTAAGCAAGCTATTAGGCTTTAGGGACGGCACGCGCAAGGCCACCATCATGCACCAACACAGCAGGGGCTTGAGCCTAGAGGAAATCGACATGCTGGCCACGCATTTTTCCATGCAAAAGCGCGTTATACGGCCGCCCTTAAGCCCACAAAAATTAGAGGCAGAACATGGCTGAGCCGTTTAATAGACGGGCTTTCATCAAGGCCATAGGCGCAACGGGCTTGGTTTTAGCTAGCAATCGTAGTTTGGCCATGGCCAGCAAGCCGCCATTGGGTCGAGTGGTCATCGTCGGCGGTGGTTATGCCGGTGCCACGGCAGCGAAATACTTACGCTTGTGGAGTTTGGGTGCCATCGAGGTGGTGCTGGTTGAGGCCAATCGTCAGTTTGTATCCTGCCCCATGAGTAATTTGGTTTTGGGTGGCAGTAAAAGCATCAACGAGCTGACCTTTGGCTACGATGGCTTGCAGGCCAATCACGGTGTTATTTTTAGGCATGACACGGTGACCGCCATTGATGCGGCCGCTAAACGGATTACCATGCTGGGTGGCACACTCGCTTACGACCGATTGATTGTGGCCCCGGGTGTGGATTTTAATTACCAAGAATGGCCCATGTTGGCTAGCTTGGATGCGCAAAAACAAGTGCCGCATGCCTGGAAAGCCGGTTGGCAAACGGTCAATTTACGGCAACAGTTGGAGGGCATGGCAGACGGTGGGGTGTTTGTCATGAACGTGCCCAAGGCGCCGTATCGTTGCCCGCCTGGTCCTTATGAACGCGCTTGCCAAGTGGCCAGTTATTTCAAACAGCACAAGGCCAAAAGCAAAGTCATCGTGCTCGATGCCAACGCGGAAATCATTTCCAAAAAAGGCTTGTTTGCTAAGGTCTTTAACGAAACCTACGCCGGTATCATCGATTACCGACCAGACAACGCCATTAGCCATATCAACCTGGCGACTAAAACGGTGAGCACTGAATTCGATAGCATCAAGGCCGACGTGCTGAACTTTATTCCGCCGCAACGGGCGGGTAAAATAGCCCAATTAGCCGGTTTGACGGAAAAAGACTACCCTTGGTGTGACGTGAATTTTCTAACTTACGAATCCAAGCTGGTGCCGGACGTGCACGTGTTGGGTGACAGCGTGGCAGCAGGCTTGCCAAAATCGGCGCACATGGCGACCAACCAAGCCAAGGTTTGCGCCAGCGCCATCGTGCAGTTAATGAGTGGCAATCTGCCTGATGCGGCGCCGGTGTTTGCTAACACCTGTTACAGCTTCATCAACGATCATGCTGCCATGCACGTCGCCAACGTATACCGCTACGACGCCGGCAAGAAAATGATGGTGTCGGCAGAGGGTGGGGGCGTGTCCATTAGCCCCAACGAAAAAGAAGCCGGCTATGCCCACGCATGGGCCAACAACATCTGGGCCGATACGCTCAGTTAACACAGATACAAGCATAGGAAATGATCATGACCAAACACACATTACTCGCCTTATTGTTGAGCGTTTTTATACCTGTCGCTCAGGCAGCGCCGTTAAGCACGCAAAAAATCAGCGGTTTGAAAATGCCGGAATCGGTGGTGCAAGCAACCGATGGCCGAGTATTTGTCTCTGAAATCAATGGTTTTGGCGTGGATGGCGACGGCCAAATCAGCGTTATCGAAGCGGGGCAAGTCAAGCTGTTTGCTAAAGGCTTGGATGACCCAAAAGGGTTGGCCATCATAGGTCAGACACTTTACGTGGCAGACAATAAACGCATCTTAAAATTAGCTTTAAGTGGGCCCAAGCAAGGTCAGGCCGAGGTGTTTGCCGCAGCCACCGCCTTCCCAGTCACGCCGCTATTTTTAAACGACTTGGAGGCCGACTTGGCTGGCAATTTATACGTCAGTGACAGCGGCGACTTGAAAGGCAAGGGTGGCGCGGTTTACCAAATTAATGCCCAAGGCCAGGTGCGCTTGCTCATCAACGGTCAGCAAGACAAGCGGATTTTGGCACCCAACGGTTTATTGATGGACGACACCGGTGACGTGCTGATGGTGGTAGATTTTGCCTCCGGTATTTTGTACAGCTACAACTTGGCCACTAAGCAGTTGCTAGACATAGCAGAAGGCTTTGGCGGCGGCGATGGGGTGGTGCATCATGCCAATGGCAGCATGTTTGTTAGCGATTGGAAAAATGGCAAAGTGTTCCGCTTGGACATGAACGGCGAAGTCACGCCATTAGCTGCTACCTACCAATCGGCTGCGGACATTGCGCTGACGAAAGACGAAAAAGTCTTGATGGTGCCAGACATGAAAGCCGGCGAGCTGGATTTCATCGTTTTACCATAACGCCTGCCTTTTACATGCGTCCTATGGCTGCCCCTAACGAGCTGCGTCAGTTGGCCTTGGTTTACTTGGCCGAACCGAATTCCGAACTTAAATCCTCTGCCGTTAAGCGGCTTTTTTTGCATTGGCAGCAAGGTGAGCTGACGCTTGATGTTGCAGCTAAACTGCATGCTGATTTAGCTATCCCAGGCCGACCGGCCAGGCCAGTATTGGTGCCGCCATTGCAGGTTAAGCGCCGCGCCATGAACACGGTGGCAGGCCGTGCCGCCTTGATCCACGCCTTATGCCACATCGAATTCAATGCGATTAATTTAGCCTTGGATGCAATCTGGCGATTTGATGGCATGCCAACTGATTATTATGCCGATTGGCTGAAGGTGGCGAGCGAGGAAGCCGGCCATTTCAATTTATTAAAAGACCATTTGCAGCATTTGGGCTTTGCCTACGGCGACTTTGATGCGCACAACAGCTTGTGGGAGATGGTCGACAAAACCAAACACGATGTGTTGGCGCGCATGGCCTTGGTGCCACGCACCATGGAAGCGCGCGGCTTGGACGCCTTGCCGGCTTTACGTGCAAAGTTAGCGCAAGCCGGCGATGCATTGGCAGCGGCGATATTGGACATTACCTTGCGCGATGAAGTGGGGCACGTGGCCATAGGTAACCGTTGGTTTAATTATTTATGCCAACAACAGGGCGTGTTGCCCTTGCCTACCTTTGAAGCCTTGTGCGTGACATACCTGGCGCCTAAATTGCGTGGGCCATTTAATTTGGCCGCTAGACGCGAGGCGGGGTTTACCGAGGCGGAGTTAAGCGCCTTAAGTGCTGAGTAAATGCATCACGCCATCTAGACCGCTGTGGTTGAGCGCGTAAGTGGCTTGCGTTTGAACGATGGGCTTGGCATGGTAAGCCACGCCGATGCCGGCTACCCCCATCATCTTCAGGTCGTTTGCGCCGTCGCCTATGGCGATGGTTTGCGCCGCCGTTAAGCCTAAGCGGTCGCGCAATTGGCATAACTCATCGGCTTTGCGCTGCGCGTCGACGATGTCGCCGATAATGCCGCCAGTCAGTTTGCCATCCACTATTTCCAGTTGATTCGACACGGCGTAATCCAATCCCAACATGGCTTTAACCTTATCGGCAAAAAAGGTGAAGCCGCCCGAGACCAATAAAGTGGTGATGTTATTTTTTTTGCAGGCGGCTATCCACTCCATTGCGCCAGGATTGAGCGTCAAGCGCTCATTGAGTACGCGCATTAAATCGGCTTCGGATAAGCCTTTAAGCAAGGCCACGCGTTGACGCAAGCTTTGCGCAAAATCCAATTCGCCTTGCATGGCGCGCTCGGTGATGGCGGCCACTTCGGGTTTGATGCCCACCATGTCGGCAATTTCGTCTATGCACTCTATGCTGATGAGGGTGGAGTCCATGTCCATCACGCACAAGCCAAATTTGGCCATGACTTGCTGGTCAGGCAGGTAGCTGCAGTCGAAATGTTGCTCGGCGCAAAAAGCCTGCACGGCCGGCAAGGCTTGCGTTTGGTTAGCTAAATAATAAGCGTGGGCGCCCGTTTGCACGAATTGCACGCTGGTAGCACTCAACTGATGAATGTGTGCCAGATGGGCGTGGCGGATGGCAGAACCTTGAACAACTAAACGCATAAGGGTGACTTAATTAAAAAATAGCCATTATACACATGGCTAAACGCAGGCGCGGCTTGTTGCGCGATGGCCATAGAATATGCCGCCAAAGCTGGCGCATTTGCCTGAATTGGGCGAAAATGTGCATACCATTTATTTTGAATTGTATTGCTATGAATTTGCACGAATACCAAGCCAAAACCTTGCTGCAAAAATACGGTATCCCCGTGCCGCGTGGCCAAGTGATTTCGGTAGCCAAACAAACCCCAACGGTCACCTCAGAAATAGACAGCCCAGCTTGGGTGGTGAAAGCCCAAGTGCATGCCGGTGGTCGCGGTAAAGCCGGTGGCGTAAAAGTGGTTAAATCCACTGCCGAGGCGCAAATGGTGGCCAGCGAGTTGCTTGGTAAAACCTTGGTGACCTACCAAAATGCACCCGATGGCCAACCGGTCAATCAAGTCCTGATAGAAGAAACCCTGCCGATTGCCCGCGAATTGTATTTGTCCATATTGGTCGACCGAAGCTTGGAACGCATCGTGGTGGTGGCATCCAGTGCTGGCGGCATGGACATAGAGGAAATAGCACAAGTTAGCCCAGAAAAGATTTTGCAAGAAGTGTGCAGTCCCTTAAACGGCTTGGTCGATTACCAAGCGCGTAACTTGGCCTTTAAGTTGGATTTAGTCGGCGATCAAATTGCCGCATTCAGCCGATTGTTAAAAGGCTTGTACCGCTTGTTTAAAGAAAACGATTTGGCCTTGTTGGAAATCAACCCTTTGATTGTAACCACCGACGGCAAGCTGTTTGCCTTGGATTGCAAAATGAGTGTGGACGATAACGCGCTGTATAGGCAAAAAGCCTTGGCCGAACAACGTGATTGGTCGCAAGAGGACAGCAAGGAAGCGGTGGCGCACCATGCCGGCTTAAATTACATTGCATTAAACGGCAACATAGGCTGCATGGTCAACGGTGCCGGCCTGGCCATGGCCACCATGGATTTAATCAAATTGCACGGTGGTGCACCGGCTAACTTTTTGGACGTGGGCGGCGGCGCCACGGCAGAAACGGTGACCAAAGCCTTTAAGATCATTATGGCTGACCCGAATGTTAAAGCCATATTGGTGAACATATTCGGCGGCATCATGCGTTGCGACATCATAGCCGAGGGCATCATTACCGCGGTGAAAGACGTGGGCATGCAAATTCCGGTGATCGTGCGCCTAGAGGGCACCAACGTGGAATTGGGCAAGCAAATGCTGCAATCCAGTGGCCTGAATATTATCTCCGCGGATGGCTTAACCGACGCCGCTAAGCAAGCCGTCTTAAGCGTGGCTTAATAAACGATTAACAAAGTAAACACATTATGAGCATATTAGTTAACAGCAGTACCAAAGTGCTATGCCAAGGGTTCACTGGCAAGCAAGGCAGTTTTCATTCTGAGCAAGCCTTGGCTTACGGCACAAAAATGGTCGGTGGCGTCACGCCGGGTAAAGGTGGGCAGTCGCATTTAGGTTTACCGGTTTTTAATACCATGCGTGAGGCGGTCAAGCAAACCGCGGCCACGGCCAGTGTCATCTACGTGCCGCCTGCCTTCGCCGCGGATTCCATCTTGGAAGCCTGTGATGCCGGGGTCGGTCTGATTATATGCATTACCGAAGGCATACCGGTGTTGGACATGCTTAACGTAAAAGCCGCCTTAAAAGCCAACGGTGCGCGCTTGATTGGCCCAAATTGCCCAGGCGTCATCACCCCCGATGAATGCAAGATAGGCATCATGCCAGGCAGCATTCATTTGCGCGGCAAGGTGGGCATCGTGTCGCGCTCCGGCACCTTAACCTACGAAGCCGTGCACCAAACCACGGCCTTAAATTTAGGCCAAAGTACTTGCGTGGGCATAGGCGGTGACCCGATTAAAGGCTTGAATTTTATCGAGTGCTTGCAAATGTTTGAGGCTGATGCTGAAACCGAAGCCATCATTATGGTCGGTGAGATCGGTGGCTCGGATGAAGAAGCCGCTGCCGAATACATTAAGAGCCACATTAGCAAACCGGTGGCCGCTTACATAGCTGGTCAGACCGCACCTGCTGGTAAACGCATGGGCCATGCCGGCGCCATCATTTCCGGTGGCAGCGGCAAAGCGGCCGACAAAATTCGTGCCTTAGAATTAGCCGGTGCCGTTGTCGCCAGTTCGCCTGCTGGTTTGGGTGAAGCGGTGTTGGCCGCCATCCAGCATAAAGCCGGCTAGGTCAGGCTATCCCATGCGTCTGATGCATAAACACGGCTGGCTTGCTTTCTGTTTATGCGCTTTGCTCGGCATCATGCCAGCCATGGCCGGGGAAGAGGTGGCCTACTTGATGACGGCTGCCGCCCGAGGCGACTTGGCAACCGTGCAAGCCTTGTTGGACAGCGGCGCAAGTGCCAATAGCAAAGATAGCGATGGCGTCACGGCCGTCATGTATGCCGCCCGCAAGAACCAAATTGAGGTATTGAATGCCTTGCTTGCTAAGGGCGCAGACATACAGGCTAAAGATGGCCAGGGTTGGACTGCGTTGATGTTTGCCGCTAAAAGAAACCATGTCGCGTGTGTTAAGCGCTTGCTTGAAAAAGGCGCCGATGCCATGGTGCGCGATGCGTCGGGTTGGAGTGCCTTGGGCATTGCTGCGATAGAAGGCCATGCGCAAACCGTGGCCTTGTTGCTGGAACATGGCCTGGATGCCAATAGCCGCACTGACCGTGGCACGACGGTGTTGATGTACGCCGCTAAAAGTGCCGATCTTCCTACCATTAAGCACTTATTGGATCACCAGGCCGATTTAGCCTTAAGCGACGAGCAAGGCGTGACCGCACTCATGACCGCGGCAAGAGAAGGCCACGCTGCGGTGGTCAGTTTGTTGATTGAGCGCGGGGCAACAGTCAATCAAAAAGATTTGGCTAAATGGACGGCTTTAACTTGGGCGGTGAAAAAATCCAAAGTGGCGGCGGCCAAAGCCTTAATCGAAGCGGGTGCCGACGTGAATAGTTTGGATGCAGAAGGCACCCCTATATTGCATGTAGCGGTGAGCAATGGTCAGTTGGAGACGGTGAAATTGCTGCTAGCCCATCAAGTAAAACTCAAAGCAAAAGACCAATACGGACTGACGGCCTTGGTCTATGCGCTTAAAGGCCAGCATAGCGAAATGGCGACTTTACTCAAAGCAGCGGGCGGTTCCTATTGATAGTCGCTATTGCACAAATTAATTGTTTGGTTGGCGACCTGGCCGGCAATCAAGCAAAAATCATTGCTAGTGCAAAAGAGGCGCAAACCAAAGGTGCCACGCTCTTGCTTACGCCCGAGTTGTCTTTGTGTGGCTACCCGCCAGAAGACTTATTGTTGCGCAGCGATTTTTTGCAAGCATGCGATGCAGCCTTGCAGGCTTTAAGTTTGGCTGTGCCGGACATGACCTTGGTAGTGGGGCATCCGCAGGCTTTAAATGGCGTGTGTTACAACGCGGCATCGGTCTTAAAAGGTGGCAAAATTGTGGCCAGCTACCACAAGCACGCCTTGCCTAATTACAGCGTATTCGATGAAAAGCGCTATTTCAGCCCAGGGCACGCGCCCTTGGTGTTCAGCCATAAAGGCGCTCAGCTTGGTTTGTTAATTTGCGAAGACATCTGGCAAGCAGAGCCGGCTCGATTGGCTAGTGCGGCCGGCGCCGAACTGTTGCTGGTGATCAATGCGTCGCCGTTTGATTTGGAAAAACAAGCCAGCCGCTTAAGTTTATTGCGTGAGCGTGCTTTGGAATTGGCCTTGCCCATCGTTTACCTCAATAGCGTGGGCGGCCAGGATGAATTGGTGTTTGATGGCGGCTCCATGGTGGTGGCAGCCGATGGTCAGGTAACCCAGGATTTGCCAGCGTTTGAAACGGCCTTGGCCACGGTAACGTTTAATGCGGGTAAGCCAGCTAGCCAGCCGCTTGCGCCGGCTTTATCGCAAGAAGCATCGGTCTATAAAGCCTTAGCATTAGGCTTGGCCGATTACGTGGCAAAAAACCGTTTCCCTGGGGTGGTCTTAGGCTTATCGGGTGGGGTGGATTCTGCCTTGACCTTGGCCATCGCGGTCGATGCCTTGGGTGCTAACAAAGTGCATGCCGTGTTGATGCCATCGGAGTTTACGGCCAACATCAGCGTGGACGATGCCATCGATATGGCTAAGCGTTTAGGCGTGAAGTACAGCATCTTGCCTATAAGTCCCTTGTTTGAAGGCTTTAAAGCGAGCTTGGCGGCAGAATTTGCCGGGCGACCATTCGATACCACAGAAGAAAATTTACAAGCCAGAATTCGCGGCATGCTGCTGATGGCTTTGTCGAATAAATTTGGCAGCATGGTGCTCACTACCGGCAACAAAAGTGAGATGGCCGTTGGCTACTGCACCCTATACGGTGATATGGCGGGTGGCTTTGCCCTGCTTAAAGACGTATTTAAAACCTTGGTTTATCGCTTGTGTGCTTACCGCAATGGGCTTTCGCCAGTCATCCCTGAGCGCATCATTACGCGTCCGCCATCGGCCGAGTTGCGTGCCGATCAAACCGATCAAGATAGCTTGCCGGACTACGCGGTATTGGACGCGATTGTGGCTGCCTACGTCGAGCAAGATTTGGGTCGCGCGGCCATTTTGGCCATGGGCTTTGCCCCGGCAGACGTGACGCGTGTGCTAAAACTCATCGATAGCAACGAATACAAGCGCAGGCAATCGCCCGTGGGCGTGCGCATTAGCCATAAAAATTTCGGTAAAGACCGGCGCTATCCGATTACCGCTAAACTGGATTTTTAAGGGCTGCTCTAGTAGTATTGAAACGCAAATAGTAATGCACAGACTTGCTTTCAGTTTGATGCGGTATTTAATGAAAGCAACTATACTTATAACACCTATTCTGATAATACCTAGTAACCACCTATTTTATGGAGTTCGACCAGCATGAAAAAAATCGAAGCAATCATTAAGCCATTCAAGTTAGACGAAGTGCGCGAGTCCTTGTCGAGTATCGGTGTGAATGGCCTAACGGTCACAGAGGTTAAAGGATTTGGTCGACAAAAAGGGCACACGGAACTGTACCGCGGTGCAGAATACGTGGTCGATTTTTTACCTAAAATTAAATTGGAATTGGTGGTGTCGGACGACATTGTTGATTCAGCCATGGAAGCCATCATTAAAGCGGCGCACACCGGCAAGATAGGCGATGGCAAAATTTTTGTCAGTGCCGTTGAGCAAGTGGTGCGTATCCGTACCGGCGAAACAGGCGAAGCTGCGGTTTAGTTCGCTCGCTGGCAGCGGGATAAGGCTAAAAGCCTAAAGCCCGCGCACTCTGATAAAAGGTAAAACTCACCAGCCAAGCTAGGCCTAACGACCAGCCTAAGGACAGCCACATAAAGCCTAGGCTTTTGGATTCGTTTCTAAGCGTGGCAATGGTCGATAAACAGGGCGTGTAGATGAGCGCAAACAGCATAAAGCTCATGGCTTGCACCCAATCAATCTGACTGGCCATTTGCACCATCAATGCGTCGCCTTGTAAGCCGTAAATTACCGCTAGCGCCCCCACCACAATTTCTTTGGCAACAAAACCAAACACTAAGGCGATGGCCAATTGGTTGTTAATGCCTAATGGATCGAGCACAGGCGCAAACAAGGCGCCAAGCTGCCCAGCGTAGGTGCCAGCGCTGGCTGGCGCTACGTTGCCAGGGAAATTAGTCAAGGCCCAAACCAGCACCACCCCAATGACGATGAATTTGCTGGCGCGTTGCAAAAAGTGCTTCACTTCCAGCCAGCCGCGTAAGACGATTTGCCTTAGCGTGGGAAAACGGTAGGGCGGCAATTCCAATATAAACGGTTCTTTGTTTTTGAATTGGCCTTGAAACAACAGCGCCGTTAAAAACATGGTAACAAAGCTCATGAGGTAGAGGGCGAAGAGCACGAGCGGGGCTTGGCTGGCCGTAAACAAGGCGGTAATTAGGAAGATGAATACTTGCAACCTGGCTGAGCAAAGCGACAAGGGAATGACCAGCATGGTGAGCAAGCGCATAGGCCTAGAGCGCATCATGCGCGTGCCCATGAGTGCCGGCACGTTGCAACCGAAGCCCATCAGCATCATGACAAAGCCGCGCCCATCCAAGCCCATTTTAGCCATTAGGGCATCCATCAAAAATGCAGCACGGGACAAATAGCCGCTGTCCTCCACCATGGACATCACCAAAAAGAACAGCACGATGATGGGCACGAAAGCCGCAACCGTTGCCACGCCATTGTATATGCCGTCCAACATTAAGCCGTTAAGCCAAGTTGGGCTGCCGGCAAAGAGCGGCTCTAAGACGCCGCTGCGCAGAAGCTGCAGCAACCAGGCTAGGCCGTCTTGCAGTGGTTTGCCGGCGGCAAAAATGAACTGAAACAGCGCGTACATGGCTAAGAAAAACAGCGGCAAGCCCAGCCATTTATGCAGCAGGATTTTATCTATTTTGTCGGTGGCGCTGTCCGATAGCATGCTGGGGATATGCACGTAACGGGCAAGCAAGCTTTCCATCTCTTTTTCAATTTTTTGATCTTCTTCTAAGGCCAGGCTAATGCCAGCTGGGTCGCTGGTTGCCTGCGCTTGATTAATAACGGCAGCGGCTGCCTGCAATGCCTTAGGTAAGCCTTCGCCGTATTTTGCGCTAATTTGCAGCACCGGCATATTGAGCGATTTAGCCAATTGATCTGTGTCTATGCTAATGCCGGCTTTTTTCGCTTCGTCCGACATGTTTAAGGCCAAGACCATGGGGATGTTCAGTTTTTTTATCTGCAATAACAGCGACAATTGCCGATCAATTTGCGAGCTATTGAGTAAGACTATGGCTAAGTCCAAAGGGTTGTTTGCCAAAAAATGCCGCACGACTTGCTCGTCTTCTGAAAAGCCATGCAAATCGTATATGCCGGGTAAATCCACCAATTCGGCGATGTGTCCGCCTAGCAGCACTTTCGCGCTCATCAAATCGACGGTGATGCCTGGCCAATTGCCGACCCGTGCGGATGCGCCACTGATGCGGTTGAATAAGGTGGATTTTGCCCGTATTGGGCATGCCTAATAAAGCGATGCGTTTCATTGGCTAGTGCGTAAGTCTTTCTGCACGTGTATGCGGGCCGCTTCGGTGTCACGCAAGATGACGTCGGTTGTACCCAAGCGCACGTGCAAGGGCCCATTAAAGTTAGCCCTACGCATGACGCTAAGGGTCTTGCCCACCCGAAATCCTAAGGCCGATAAGCGATGGTATAGCGACTCTTCGGCCTCGATGGCGGAGATCGTCGCGTGTTCACCTATGGCTAATTGGGATAAAAGTCGCATTGTTTTTTATGTAATTGATAACCATTCTTATTATGTCACGTATGCCGGGGAGTCGCAATTAGCCGTGATATGGTGAAACTGGAAAAGCAAGGGCCGGTTTGACTCGCCCTTGCAGGTTTGCCTTGCTTATTTGCTGATGTCGATTTTGGCTTTACTGCGTAATTCAGCCATCATCTTTTCTAGGTCACGTTGCTGTAGATTTTTTTGTATGCCGTCTTTTACTTTGTCGTATGGCAAAGGTTGCGCAGTGCGGCTATCAATTAACTTGATAACGTGCCAACCGAATTGCGTTTGCACAGGGTTGCTGGAAATGCTGCCTTTTTGCAGATTAATGGCCACGTCGCTGAACGGTTTTACCATGGATGCCGGTGAGAACCAGCCTAAATCGCCGCCTTTTTCTTTGGAGCCAGGATCCAAAGATTTTTCCTTGGCTATCTTAGCAAAATCCGCGCCTTTGTTTAACTGCGCAATGATGTCTTTGGCTTCGCTTTCGGTTTTAACCAAAATGTGGCGTGCGCTGTATTCTTTGTCGCCGTAGGCTTTTTTGTATTCTTCGTAAGCGGCTTTGGTGTCAGATTCGCTAATCGGATTCTTTTTAACAAAATCCTGCAAATACATGGAGGTCAATAATTCGCGACGGGATAACTCTTCACGTGCCAGGTAATCAGCTTGTTTATCCAAGCCCAGTTTTTGCGCTTCTTGGTAGACCAATTCCGAATCTATCAATTTATTGGTGATGGCTTGTTTAACTTGGCCATCCACTTTCTGACCGCGAGCAGTGGCATCCTTGGCAATGTAGTCGAAGATGGATTGCTTGATGGCCTTGCCGTTAACCGTGGCTAAGGTGTCGGCGGCGTATGCGCTTGGCGCCATGGATAAAATGGCCAGTGCGATCAAGGTGGAATTGAATTTCATGAAATATCCTTATGTTATGGGTTTAATGTAAAAAGTGAGTGGCAATCGTTTAATTATAGCCCGTGTGGGACAGTGGCGTGGATGCTTAAGGCGTGAATTTTGTTGGGGATTAAATCAGCCAATTGCGAATAGACCAAGCGATGGCACATGACTTGCGATTTGCCGGAAAAATGCGCGCTGCTGATGCGTAAACTAAAATGACCGCCGCCTTTGTTACCGGCATGCCCGACATGCAAGGCGCTGTCGTCTTGCAGGATTAATTCCTGCGGCTCTAATGCCTGCAAGCGCTGCTTAATAAGATCGCTTAAATTCATCTGCTTAGGCCGGTAAGGTTTTTCTGAATGGTTTGATCGACACCTGCGCGTAAACCCCTGCGCTGACAAACGGGTCGTTGTTAGCCCATTCAGTGGCCTGTGCTAAATTGGCAAATTCGGCAATGATCAGGCTGCCGGTGAAACCGGCCGGCCCTGGGTCGACGTTATCTATGGCCGGAAAAGGACCCGCCACCAATAAGCGACCGGCTTCTTGCAAAGCTTGCAAGCGGGCGAGGTGCGCTGGCCTAGCGGCCATGCGTTTTTCTAGGCTATTGGGGGCGTCTTCGGCGACGATGGCGTACCACATTATTGCTTACCGCCTTTTTGCTCTTCTATGAGGTAATTTTTCAAGGCCACGCTTTGGCCTATGATGAATACGAACATAATCAACGTGACGCCAAATAGTTTGAAATTCACCCAGGTGTTTTCATCGAAATTAAAAGCCACGTAGAGGTTTAAAAAGCCCAATGACAGTAAAAAAATTACCCATGCATAATTCAACTTAGTCCAAATGGCGGCGGGGGCGTCTATCATTTTGCCCATCATTTGTTGGATGTAGTTTTTCTTGAAAAATAAGTTGGAGACTAAGAGCACCGCAGCCATGATCCAGTAAAGCACGGTGGGCTTCCACATGATGTAGCTTTTGTCGTGCAGAATCAGCGTGATGCCACCCAGCAGGCCGATAATGGCGCCGCTGACTAAGAGCATTTTCTCCACTTTGCCGTGGCGCAGTTTGCTGTAAATGATTTGCCCTAAGGTGGCCAAAATGGCGACCGCGGTGGCAGTAAAAATACCAAAAAACTTAAAGGCAATGAAAAATAAAATGACGGGAAATAGGTCAAATAAAAACTTATTCATGGTGTCTGTGGGTTCGCTTCCTAGGCTGCTCGGGGCAAGAAAAAATCAATGATTAACAATGCTTTAGTGTGAGTCGTTATTTTGCTATGATTGATGCTGTGTCGCAAGGCGTATTTTTCTTCCAGTTTTATCCTATTGGCCCTTATTCAATTCGTTCATGCCCTTAAATTTCGATTTACATGCCCACTCTACCGTGTCCGATGGTTTATTAAGCCCAGCCGATTTGGTGGCTTATGCCGCCGCTAAGGGCGTTGATGTCTTGGCCTTGACCGATCACGATGACATCAGTGGTTTGCCGGCGGCTCAAGCGGCCGCTCAGGCGCACAACATAGCCTTGATTAATGGCGTGGAAATTTCCGTGACATGGAAAAAGCGTACTTTGCACATTGTTGGTTTAAACATAGACCCAAACAACCTAGCCTTGCAAAAGGCTTTAGCCCAAGTGCGCATAGCGCGGGATGAGCGGGCACAGCAAATGGGCGAGGGCTTGGCCAAAGCCGGTATAGCCGATGCCTACCAAGGCGCCAAACGTTTAGCTAAGCAAAGCATCATTACCCGTGTGCATTTTGCCCGTTACTTGGTGGAACTGGGCCTGGTTAAAGACACTAAAACGGTATTTAAGAAATATTTGGTAAAAGGCAAGCCGGGTTTTGTTGAGCACCAATGGATGGACTTGCAGCAAGCGGTTGAACTCATTACGGCAAGCGGCGGCGTGGCAGTGATTGCCCACCCAGGACGCTACGATTTGGGTTCGGTCAATATGTTGCAATTGCTGCATGAATTTAGAAGTTACGGTGGCGTGGCCATAGAAGTGGTGACCAGTAGCCACACCCCGCCGCAATACCAGCAATTCGCTAAGTTGGCTCACCAATTTAGCCTGAAATCCTCACAAGGCTCGGATTACCACGGCCCTGGCATCAGCTTTATGGAGATGGGCCGTTTGGCGGACTTGCCCAGCAACTGCGTGCCGGTTTGGCAAGATTGGCCACAGTTTCAATCCATGCAATAAGCCGCTTTACCATCGATGGACCATGTCGCAGCTGTTTAATATTAATTTAGCCAATCCGCAAGCGCGTTTGATCAGCCATACGGCGGAGATATTGCAGGCCGGCGGGGTGATTGCTTATCCCACTGACTCGGGTTATGCCTTGGGCTGCATGATAGGCCACGGCGATGCCCAAGCGCGCATACGGCAAATCCGTGGGGCTGATGAGCAGCATTTGTTTACCTTGGTTTGCCGTAATCTAGCCGAATTAGGCACATACGCCATAGTCAGCAACAGCCAATTTCGTTTGCTCAAAGCCAACACGCCAGGCGCTTACACCTTTATTTTGAATGCCACGCGTGAAGTACCGCGTAAACTGCAACACCCCAAGCGCAACACCATAGGCTTACGCGTGCCAGAACACCCGGTAGTGCAAGCTATATTGGAAGCCATCAATGCGCCATTGTTAAGCATGACGTTGTTGCTGCCTGATGAAGCAGAGATGCTGACGCAAGCATGGGAAATACGCGAGAAATTAGAGCACAGCGTGGACTTGGTGATTGATGTTGGCCATTGTTTGGCTGGCGCCACCACGGTAATTAATTTAACCCAAGATGTGCCAGAATTAATCCGCGCGGGTTTAGGCGATTTAGGCCCGTTTGGTTTGGCATAAAATAAGGAAAGCGATTAGATGGAATTATCCCTCATACAAAAAATCATTATTTACGCACCACCGGTACTATTTGCCATCACCGTGCACGAGGCGGCGCATGGCTATGCTGCCAAGTATTTTGGCGACATGACCGCCTACCAAGCCGGCCGCATCAGCTTAAATCCGCTCAAGCACATCGACCCGTTTGGCACCATCTTATTGCCGGCCATGACCATTCTTCTGGGTGGCATTTTATTCGGCTGGGCCAAACCGGTGCCGGTTAATTTTAGTCGCTTGCGCCATCCCAAAAAAGACATGTTGTGGGTGGCCGCCGCCGGGCCTGCCTCCAATTTTGTCATGGCGCTGTTTTGGGCCTTGGTGTTCAAATTAACCATGGACTCACCGTCATTCATGGCCGAGCCATTAGGCTTAATGGCCAAAGCCGGAATAGGCATTAATATCGTGCTGATGGTGTTGAATTTATTGCCATTGCCGCCACTGGACGGCGGGCGCATTGCGGTGAGTTTGTTGCCCATGCATTTGGCTAGGCCGTTTGCCCAGGTAGAGCGTTTTGGCTTCATTATTTTATTGGTGTTATTGTTTACTGGGGTCTTGAGTCTAATCCTCGACCCATTCATCAATGCGGTTTATCTGTTAATAAATAGCTTAATTTAAAGGCTTGTTTGTATAATAAGCGCTGGCTCAATTTAAGGTATTTACTCAATGGCAATCGAACGTGTTTTATCTGGCATGCGTCCTACCGGTAATTTGCATTTAGGGCATTACAACGGCGTACTTAAGAATTGGCTTAAATTGCAACACGAGCACGAGTGCTTGTTTTTTGTCGCCGATTGGCATGCGCTCACCACCCATTACGACACACCGGAAATCATAGAAGAAAGCGTTTGGGAAATGGTAATCGATTGGTTAGCCGCCGGTGTCGACCCTGCCAGCGCCACCATCTTCATCCAATCGCGCGTGCCTGAGCACGCTGAATTGCATACCTTGTTGTCCATGATTACCCCCTTAAGTTGGTTGGAGCGCGTTCCCAC
Source organism: Pseudomonadota bacterium (assembly GCA_041172285.1). Lineage (GTDB taxonomy): Bacteria > Pseudomonadota > Gammaproteobacteria > Burkholderiales > Methylophilaceae > Methylotenera. The sequence continues at coordinate 1,630 of JBEDKJ010000024.1, read as the reverse complement.
CTACAAAGACCAGCAAGAAAAATTGAGCAGCAAAGATTTATCTACTTACGGCTTCTTGGGTTACCCCTTGTTGCAAAGTGCAGATATTTTGATCTACAAAGCCACTCAGGTGCCGGTGGGCGAGGATCAAATTCCGCACATTGAATTCACCCGTGAGATCGCCCGTCGCTTTAATCATATTTACGGTAAAGAAGCCGGTTTTGAGGAGAAAGCCGAAGCTGCCATTAAAAAGCTAGGCAACAAACGTGCGGCCTTGTATGAAGAAATGCGCAATGCCTACCAACAAAGTGGCGACGAAGAAGCCTTGGATGCGGCGCGTGCCATGATAGAAGAGCAGCAAGGCATGAGCATGGGCGATAAAGAGCGCCTGTTGGGTTATTTGGAAGGCGGCGGCAAAATGATATTGTTGGAGCCCGATTACAAATTAACGCCGGCCTCGAAAATGCCAGGTTTAGACGGACAGAAAATGTCCAAGTCTTACAACAACACCATCTCAATGCGTGAAGACATCGACACGGTGGCCAAGAAAATTAAAACCATGCCTACCGATCCGGCGCGCATACGCCGCACCGATCCGGGTGACCCAGCAAAATGCCCGGTATGGCAATTGCATCAAGTGTACTCAGACCAAAGCACCCAAGATTGGGCGCAAAACGGCTGTAAAACCGCTGGCATAGGCTGCATAGAATGCAAAGGCCCTGTCATTGAGGGCGTTTTGGCTGAATTAAAACCCATACAAGAACGCGCTGCACAGTACGCTGACGACCCAAGCTTGGTTAAAAATATCGTGGCAGAGGGCTGTGAAAAAGCCCGCAAGTTAGCGCGTGAGACCATGCGCGATGTGCGTGATGCGATGGGCTTGAATTACAGCTAGCCTGCCCCTTACCGTGATAGACGTCCCGCTCCATGCAAAGATAAAAGGCGAAGCTTTTACCGAGCTACCGCAAAACCTTTACATTCCCCCCGACGCACTGGAAGTCTACTTGGAGTCCTTTGAAGGGCCTTTAGACTTATTGCTGTATTTGATACGCAAACACAATCTGGACATTCTCGACATCCCCATGGCGGAATTGACCCGCCAGTACATGGTGTACGTGGAAAAAATGCAGGCGATTAAGTTGGAGTTGGCCGGCGATTATTTATTGATGTCGGCCATGTTAATTGAGATTAAATCCCGTTACTTGCTCCCCAAGCCGGTGGAAATCGAAACCGAACAAGACCCAAGAGCGGATTTAGTAAGGCGCTTGATGGAGTACGAATCCATTAAGTTAGCCGCAGAAAACCTAGACGACATGGCCAAGGTTGGCGATGGCATCACCGTGGCAAGCGCTTATTACCAACACATCAGCCAGGTCAAGCCACCGGAAGTGAGCCTAGAGGATTTGACCGAGGCATGGCGCAATGTCTTGAAACGTGCCAGCCACTTTAAGCACCACAAAGTCAGTCGTGCCGAGCTGTCTGTGCGTGAGCACATGAGCTTGATCCTGCGTCAATTGCAAGCCGAACCGTTGCTGGAGTTTTGGCAGGTGTTTGATTTGGCCGACGGCATTCCTAAGTTGGTGGTGTGCTTCCTCGCGATATTAGAATTGGCCCGCGAAGGCTTGTTGCGCATCACCCAGCAATCGGCGTT
>JBEDKJ010000023.1:0-10475 GCA_041172285.1 Pseudomonadota bacterium | reverse complement strand
ATCAAATCGTTATCGCGGCTATGGATGCCGATAATCATCCCTTCGTACAACTTATCACCTGGCACTGCAAACATACGGCCACGGTCTTGCAGTTTCCATAAGGCGTAAGCCACGGCTTCCCCTTTTTCAGAGGAAATCAGCACGCCATTGCGGCGACCTGGCATGTCGGCTTTCACCGGGGCGTATTCATCAAACACGTGGCCCATTAAACCGGTGCCGCGTGTCATGGTTAAGAACTCGCCTTGGAAACCAATCAAACCGCGCGCTGGAATTTTGTATTCCAAACGCGTACGGCCGTTACCATCGGATTCCATGTTAAGCATTTCACCACGACGGCGACCCATTTCCTCCATGGCAGCACCTTGGTGCTCGTCTTCTAAATCGACAGTGAGAATTTCATACGGCTCGCATTTTTCACCGTTAATTTCGCGAAACACCACTTTTGGTTTACCCACGGCCATTTCAAAGCCTTCACGGCGCATAGTTTCTAGCAGTATGGTTAAGTGCAATTCACCGCGACCGGATACACGGAACACGTCGGCGTCTTCGGTTTCTTCCACGCGCAAGGCCACGTTAACCAACAATTCTTTGGTTAAGCGATCACGAATTTGACGTGATGTGACGAACTTACCTTCGGTGCCGGCTAAGGGTGAGGTGTTCACCATAAAGTCCATGCTCAAGGTAGGCTCGTCCACACCAAGATGCGGCAAGCCAACTGGGTTCTCACGGTCGCAAATGGTAAAGCCAATACCAATGTCGTCTAAACCAGAAATGATGACGATGTCGCCGGCTTCGGCATCTTCAACCGGCACACGCTCTAAGCCTTGGAAACCCAATACCTGATTAATCTTACCCATGGCCACTTGTTTGTCGCCATTCATGATGGTCACGGCTTGACCGGTTTTGATTTTACCGTTTGTCACGCGACCTACGCCTAAGCGGCCGGTATACGTTGAGTAATCCAAGGCGGAAATTTGCATTTGCAATGGGGCATTGCTGTCACCAGCAGGTGGCGACACGTGTTTAAGTATGGTGTCAAACAAGGCACGCATGTTATCCGAAGGCGTTTTCATGTCTAACATGGCGTAACCGTTAATGGCTGACGCGTAAACAATAGGAAAATCCAACTGGTCGTCGTTGGCGCCTAAGTTAGCAAACAAATCAAAGGTTTGGTTGATCACCCAATCGGTACGGGCACCCGGACGGTCCACTTTATTAATCACAACAATGGGTTTCAAACCCAAAGCCAAGGCTTTCTTGGTCACGAAACGGGTTTGTGGCATGGGGCCTTCAACCGCGTCCACTAACAACACCACGCCGTCCACCATGCCTAATACTCGCTCTACCTCACCACCAAAGTCCGCATGGCCTGGGGTGTCCACAATGTTAATGCGTGTGCCTTCGTAAACCAAGGCCGTGTTTTTCGCCAAAATGGTAATGCCGCGTTCCTTCTCTAAATCATTAGAGTCCATGACACGCTCCACCACCGCGTGGTGCGCAGCAAAGGTGCCGGCTTGTTGTAGAAGCTTGTCTACCATGGTGGTTTTACCGTGGTCAACGTGGGCAATGATGGCGACGTTTCTTAAATTTCTGCTGCTAGGGGTGCTTGACATAGTGTGGAGCCAGTGTTGAAAGGCGGCGATTCTAACATACTTAAGGGCCAATTAATTTTCCCGCTCAAATTATTAATTTGACAATCCCAATTAATTGTTTATACTGCGCGCTTCATTCGCATTACGCCTTATTTGGTAATGCTTGAATCATTGCCCTGACCCTTCTGTTGCTCGTGATTGTTTGTAGCAACTATCAAGAAATCAGCTGTATCGATTTTTACTGGTTAGCGGCTGTGCCCGTGCGCTGGTAAAGATTGTATTAGCTTGTTGTTATCAACATTGAACACCTTAATTAATGTGTGCATAGCTTGATTTAACGAACACCCAATACCCTCTGCGTTTATATTGCCCTTGTGGCATGAGCGAAATTGCATCGCTTATGTGCAAAGGATATGCCCGTTTTTACTTAGCGCCCTTTTGTTTTATTTAATATGGCTTATCGCTTATAGGCGACAAGCTAGAAAGGGTCTACTTTGTCTTTTGCATCATTAAATCTTGATAACGCCTTACTTCGTGCTATTGAAGAATCAGGCTACACCACCCCAACCGCTATTCAAGCACAGGCTATTCCTGTGGTGACCGCTGGTCATGACTTGATGGCCTCTGCACAAACCGGCACCGGTAAAACCGCGGCCTTTATGTTGCCAGCCCTAAACTTATTGGCTACCCCACACGAATTAAAAAGCCGTGGCCCACGTATTTTGGTCTTAGTGCCTACCCGTGAATTGGCCACACAAGTGAACGAAGCTGCGCGTAAGTACGGCAAATTCATCCGCGCCCGCACCGTGAGCATCGTTGGCGGCATGCCATACCCATTACAAAACAAATTGCTATCGCAACCACTAGACATCTTAGTGGCTACCCCAGGTCGCTTGTTAGACCACATGGAGCGTGGCCGCATTGATTTGTCCCGCTTGCAAATGTTGGTGTTGGACGAAGCCGACCGCATGTTGGACATGGGCTTCTTACCGGATGTGGAACGCATCTGCGAACAGCTTACTGCTGAGCGCCAAACGCTGTTGTTCTCTGCCACCTTAGACGGTGACATTGCGCGCATTGCCCGACAAATCTTGAAAAACCCAAAAACCATACAAGTGGCGACGCAAAAAGAAAAACACGCCAACATTGAACAACGCTTGCATTACGTGGACGACATGACGCATAAAAACAAATTGCTGGAGCATTTGTTGATTGCACCTGAAGTGAATCAAGCCATCATCTTCACCTCAACCAAACGCCATTGTGACGTGCTGGCTGAAGATTTGTACGCGGCCGGTCATAAAACGGCGGCTTTGCATGGTGACATGACCCAAGGCGCACGCAACCGCACCTTGACCAAATTGCGCCAAGGCGACGTTAAAGTCTTGGTGGCCACCGACGTGGCTGCCCGAGGCATAGACGTGGCTGGTATCACGCACGTGATTAACTACGATTTGCCAAAATTTGCCGAAGACTACGTGCACCGTATTGGTCGTACTGGCCGTGCTGGCAACACCGGCATTGCGATTTCTTTTGCATCCAATATAGACCGTCACATCTTACGTAAAATTGAACAATTCACCGGCAACCGCATGGAGCCATCTACCATAGAAGGCTACGAACCTAAACGCGCCATGAAAATGGATGGCCCAGGTAACGGCCGTGGTGACCGTGGTGACATTCGCCGTGATGCACACAAACCAGGTGGTCGCGGTGGCTTTAAACCGCGTGATGACCGTGGCAGCTTTAATGACCGCGGCCCACGCACAGAGCGCAGCAATGGCTTCCAAGCCCGCGACGGCGCTCGTGATGACAACCGTGGCAACCGTGACTCAGCGCCACGCTCAACAAACAGCAACGCCTATGCTGGCCGCAGTGAAAGACCGGCTAGCGATCGCCCACGCCAATTTGCTGACCGCCCTCAAGGTGATCGCCCGGCCGCAGCTACGCCTAACCGTAGCTTTGGTGACAGCATTGCCTTTGGCAAAAAACCTTACTCACGCGATAACGCCAGCGCGCCACGTGGCGACACTAACCGTGATAGCCGTGGCAACCGTCACGATGCCAACCGTGGTGACAACCGCGTGTTGGGCGCCCGTTACGAAGGCCGCAACGATGCCGCTCGTGCCGATCGCTCTGCTGCACCGCAAGGTCGTGATAGCGCTAGACCGGACAGCCGTCCAGCTCGTGCCAATAAGGACACGCGTAGTTTTGGTAATGCGAATGCAGGAAGCAATGCACCGCGTCGCCCACGTAGCTTTGCATAATTAAGGATAGAACCTAGCGGCTGGGAATGGCAGCGCTTATATTCAAGCCATGCCCTCTCCCGGCCCCTAATTAGAGAGAAACAATGACAGAAACCGTACAGTTCGACAGCTTAGGCTTGGCGCCCGAGTTACTCAGAGCACTGACCGATTCAGGTTACACCACCCCCACCCCAATTCAGGCGCAAGCCATCCCGCTAGCATTAGCTGGCGGTGACTTAATGGCAGGCGCACAAACCGGTACCGGCAAAACCGCGGCCTTTTCATTGCCGCTACTGCAAAAATTATTGCCGTTCGCCAATAACGGCGCCTCGCCTGCTAAACACCCGATACGCGCTCTGGTCTTAACGCCGACACGTGAATTAGCCATCCAAGTAGAAGAAAGCGTCAAAGCTTATGCCAAGCACACGCCCTTACGCTCATTAGTGGTGTTCGGTGGCGTGGACATTAAAACGCAAACCCCGCATTTGAAAACCGGTGTGGAAGTGTTGGTTGCGACACCGGGTCGCCTGCTCGACCATATCGAACAAAAAACCTTGCAACTGAATCAAGTGCAAGTCTTAGTGCTGGATGAAGCCGATCGCATGCTGGACATGGGCTTTATGCCGGATCTAAAAAGAATCCTAGCTTTGCTGCCAAAACAACGGCAAACCCTCATGTTTTCAGCCACGTTTTCCAATGAAATCAAAAAACTGGCCGACGACTTTTTGACTAACCCGCAACTGATCGAAGTAGCACGCAGCAACGCCACCAACGACAACGTGACGCAAAAGGTTTACCCGGTTGCGCAAAGCGATAAAGAAGCCTTGTTGATACAGCTATTAAAAAACAGCGACTCCAAACAAGTCTTAATTTTCACTAAAACCAAAATCACCGCTAGCCGCTTAAGCCGCAGCTTGGCCAAAGTAGGCATTGCTGCCGACGCCATTCACGGCGACAAATCCCAACAAGAGCGCATTAAAGCCTTGGATGCATTCAAATCAGGCGCAGCCACGGTATTGGTGGCCACCGACGTGGCCGCGCGCGGTTTAGACATAGACCAATTGCCCATGGTGATTAACTACGAAATACCCAGTGCGCCGGAAGATTACGTGCACCGCATAGGCCGCACCGGCCGAGCAGGCGCATTGGGCGTGGCCATCTCTTTTGTCAGCCCTGAAGAAGACAAATACATGGTGGAAATTGAAAAACTGATTAAACGCGAAATTCCTAAAGAAAGCATAGAAATTGATAGGGCTGGCGCACGCAGCCGCAGCGCTCACAAGCCAGCAACAAGTTACGCAAAAGCCAACCATGTTTCTGCAGGTCAAGATGCCTCCGCCAGTAGAAGGCCTGCGCCTAAAAAGAAAAGCACCGACCCTTGGTTTGATAAACCTTATGAAGCGGTGGTGGCGCAGAAGCAATCAACCGTTAAGGCACCAACCAATAACAGCAAAAAAGCCCCGGTGGCAGCCTTGCTAGGTGGGATTGCTTTTAATAAATAATTAGCCACAGGTGGTTATATACAACCACCTTGGCTAAATTCAACCTATTGCCATGCCGAAACTGAACCGGCTTTCAAACACGGTTAAATTTTAATACCATTTAAATTCAAAGCATTAGCGCTAAATTTACTGGCCCATAAAAATTGGCACGGTTATCGCATTACTCATAGTAGAAAATCCAAGCGGTGATATTGAGCGCGTCATAATTTGAAGGGTTGTGTGTGCGCTTAATGGGTGGATTTTTAATTTGCATATTAATAAAGCAGAAAAGGCGCCTTAGGCGCCTTTTTTGCTTTTCAAACGGCTAGCGTGTAACGATTAAGTATTACTCTTTACCGATTTGGTAAGCTTCTTCGCTTTCTTCTACGATTTTGCCGGTGGCGGCATCCACTTCCACTTTGTACTCTTTACCGTCTGCACCGGTGATGTCGAATTCGTAAGAAGCTTTACCGTCTGGCTCCACTTCGTATTCCGTTTCCGTCACATTACCAGGGTGAGCCGCTAAAGCCGTGGCTTTTGCTGCTGCTTCCGTTACCTTAGCCGCTGCTTTAAACTTCGCGTCATCGGCTTTCACTTCTTGCTCAACTTCCGTGACTTTGCTTGTTTTAGCATCGACTTCGATGTCCCATGATGTACCATCAGCGGACTCAATATCAAACTCATAAACGCCGTTTTTGCCTTCGTTTTTGAATTCAACTTTAACAATCTTGCCATCGTGCGATGCCAGCGCTGCTTTAAGGGCTTTACCTAAGGCATCGTGTGATTTAGGTTTTAGGCTATCGTGACCAGCCATGGCTGTGTTTGCAAAAAAAGCAGCGGCAATTAAGCCAGCACCTACGGTTAAACGTAACATATTAAAAATCTCCATTCGTATTAATTATCTCGGCATTGAGCGATCAAGTCGGCCGACTTAATACGCGCTGTCCGTGGACGTAATTTTAGCAAAACTCTTAAATACAACTAATTAATTTACACTTAATTACAAAGTGGTTATCTATAACCAGTAACAAATGCGCCATTTTGATGAAGCCAACCAAAATAAGTTCAATCACCTAAAGATTTGAACTGTTTACTGCATCCACCAAGATAATGGTGGCTTGTTGAGATGGTTTGTTGAGATGGTTTGTTGAGATGGTTTGTTGAGGTGATTTGTTTAGATGGTTTAATGACTGCAGCGATTAATAGCTATTGCCGGTGAATTTTTTGATGTCGCGTAATTGGCGCTTGGTTGGTCGACCTGCACCGCGCTCGCGTTGGGCATGGCCATCCAAGCCGGTGACTTTGATGCTTTCTCGCTTAGCCTGACTGGCCAGCGTTTCTTGGTAAAGCAATGCTGCCTCCGGTGCCCCCTTGCGCACATTGGATAAGGCCAGTACGGCCACTTCAATCTCGATATCACGCGTGCGTATGGCCACCAACTGCCCAGGTCGCAATTCCCTGGCCGGTTTGACCCTGTCGCCATCCAAATGCACTTTGCCGGTATCGATGGCCGTCGTGGCTAGGCTACGGGTTTTAAAAAAACGCGCCGCCCACAACCATTTATCCAGTCGGCATTTGCTTTCCACTTCGCTATTCATAGTGCTTCAAACCTAAAAGATGGCTTAACGCGTCCGCTCTAGCAAGGTGGTTTTTGGTAGATTTTGCTCCAACACCAACTTGAAGGACGCCAAGGTTTCGGTTGCTAATTCGCTGACGGCTTCTAGGGTATGGCCCGTGAGCAGCATGATGCCCTCTGCCACATTGTTCATGGTGTTGATGTGAAATTGACCCTGCGCCACCGCCTCCACCACTTCGTCCGCCAAGATAAGGTGACGAACATTGCGACCTGGGATCAACACGCCCTGCGTGCCATCCAGGCCTATGTCTTTACATACCCTAAAGTAGCCCTCTATCTTTTCATTAAGGCCACCCACCGGCAGCACTTCGCCGTGTTGATTTAAGGCACCGGTCACGGCTATGCCTTGCTTAATAGGCAACTTCGACAAGGCCGATAAGAGCACGAATAACTCGGCGCAAGAGGCCGAATCCCCATCGACGCCGTTGTATTCTTGTTCAAACACCAACGAGGCCGTCATGTTAAGCGGGTTCAGTTTGGCAAAATTGGTGTGCAACCAACTTTGCAATATCATCACGCCTTTATCGTGCGTGGGACCGCTCATCAGCACTTCACGGTCTATGGTTAACACGTCGCGTCGACCGGCATAGCAATTAGCCGAAATGCGGATGGGCGAGCCAAAACTGGCGTCGGCTAGGTCTATGTGGGTTAAACCGTTGATTTGGCCGACCGCTTCGCCTTGCACGGTAATCATCAATTCGTTATCGACGATGGAGTCACGCATGTGCCCTTCTATGTAACCGTGTCTGGCATAACGGCGACTGATGGCGGCTTTCACGTCTTCCACATCGACTAATTTAGCCTCACGCAAACTGGCTGCCGCCGCACTCTCTAACATCAATTTTTCTAGCACGGCAAATTCGGTGCTTAATCGTGTTTGGTCTTCTTCCAACCTGTGCATGGCTTGCAACAACGCCACCACGGCGGCGGCGGTGAAGTGGCTGCAATTAAATTGCTGGCATTTTTGTGCAATAAAGGCGGCATAAGCCGCGTAATTATCCGGGCTGGCTTTTACTTTTTCAGCGAACTCAATCTTGATCGGGAAGTAATTAAAGAAATCGTAGTTCTCGTCTATCAGCAAGTAATAATCTTCGCGCGTGGCCACCAGCACCAATTTAACCGATACCGGTATCACCGATTGCGCGCTGACAAAACTGCCACCTGCGCTGCCACTGCTGGCTAAATCTTCTATCTGCAAGGTGCCGTTGCGTAAAAAACGATGCAGCTTTTCTAATATCTGCGCCCCATTGGCTTCGTCTGCCAACAGATCGCGTAAGTTAATCAGCAAGGTGCCGCCGTCGGCACGCAACAAATTGCCGGCGCGCAAACGCAAAAAATCCGGCGCCGCGCTGGATTCTGCCGCACTTTCTATGCCGCCAAATAGCGATTGCAAACTGGGGTCGTTGTCGTAAATGACTGGCGCATGCGCCTCGCTCTGACCCGCTGCCAATATGCCTTGATGGTGATCCACCAATACATTCACGCGGTAACGGCCAAAAAAGCTTTCGCTTAACAAGGCATCCAGATTGCTGTCTCCCTCGCCTGCCGCACTGGGTTGCCAGGCTTCCAAATACTCCATGATGTCTTTTTGCATCCAAGCAAAATACGCCAGCAAGCTTGGGTTATTAGCAATCGACGGCATGCTAGCAGTGATGCCTTGCAATTGCGCGCTGAGAAAGGTCGCTATGGCGGTGCTGGCTTGATCCTTGATGCGCGCTTCCAACAAATTGGCTAACTCTTTAGCCAAATGCCGAATAAATTGATCCAAGGCTTGCTTTAATTGACCACCCAGCCCTGCCGGTAATTTTAAAAATACCGGCTTGCCTTGGCTGTCAAAAGGATACAAGGCGACCAAATCGTTAGGCAGCGCTTGCTTTACCGCGGCATCGTGCATCGCACTTAACATCAAGGTGGTGCGCCCTGTTCCAGGCTCGCCTAGGGCAAGCAAATTGAAACCGGGTTGGCGGATAGCCAAGCCAAATTCAGCGGCTTTTTTGGCTTCGGATTGGGCCACCCAGGCTTGTTGCTGCGCACTGCATGGCTTGCCTCCCAGCAAGGATGAAGTATCAGCAAACTTGAATTGCTTGGGGTCAATGTTGAGGGTTAATTGCTCAGGGCTTAAAGACTGTGACATATCACCTAACTAAATTATCAAAACGGTAGTGTTTAACATTATTTTTAAGGGGTTTACCAGCGCTTTTGCGCATCGTGGTCACTTTCCTTGTCGTCCAACCAGCGTTCGCCGCTTGCGGTCAGCTCTTTCTTCCAAAACGGCGCTTGCGTCTTCAGGTAATCCATAATGAATTCGCAGGCTTTGAAAGCCTGATCGCGGTGCGCACTGGCTACTGCCACCAAAACAATTTGCTCGCTAGCCTGCAGGCTGCCGACACGATGCAGCACGGTCGCATCCAACACGGCCCAACGACTGGCTGCGTCTGCCACAATAGCCTGCAAGGCTTTCTCAGTCATGCCTGGGTAATGCTCCAAGGTCAATTGACTCACCGTCTCGCCATCGTTTACATCACGCACCAAGCCAACAAAGCTCACCAAGGCGCCAATGTCCTTGCGTGACTCGCGCATGCGAGCCAACTCAACATTCAAATCAAAATCTTCACTTTGAACGGCAATTTTCATGGTGGCATTAACCCTCAGGGCTGACTTAGCCGCCGGTCACCGGTGGGAAAAAAGCCACCTCGTCACCGTCGACAATTAAGGCCTGATCATCAACCAATTCATGATTAATCGCGCCCCTGACTTTTAAGCTACCGAGTAACATTTTTTGCCAGACCTCACTGCGTTTAGCCAACACGCCTTTTAGTTTCAATACACTCAGTTCGGTATCCGGTAATTCCAAATCTTCACTGGAAAACTTCAGGGTTTCTTTCAATCTTGCAAAATAAAATATCTTTATTTTCATGGTTTTATAAAAATTTATTAATATTCTTTATCATCTACTACATCCAACACGTCGAGCGGCTGATCGGCCAGTTCGACGCGTTCAATCTTAGCAAAACGTTGGGTGATTTTTTGACTGGAGATGTGCACGTCTTGGGCATTTTCATGCGCTTGACGGATGTTGTCGGCCAGCTTCTTCATGCGCTGATCAAAGCGGCCAAAATCCTTACTTAGCTTAGCCAACTCTTCTTTAATGACATGCACTTGCTTGCGCGTTTCCACGTCTTTTAACACCGCGCGCGCGGTATTCAACACCGCCATTAAGGTGGTGGGTGACACCACCCAAACGCGCTTATTCATGGCGTACTCAATCACATCTTGATGGTAGGCGTGCAACTCAGCAAACACCGCTTCGGCCGGAATAAACATCACCGCGCCATCCGACGTAACATTGGAAATAATGTATTTCTTGGCGATGTCATCGACGTGTTTCTTCACGTCCAGTTTGAATTGCTTTTCCGCCAAAAGCTGTTCGGCTTCGGCTAATTTGTTGTCAAACATGCGGTGGTAGTTTTCCAAGGGAAACTTACTGTCCACTGCAACCGTGCCAGTGGGCTCGGGTAGG
>JBEDKJ010000022.1:0-17937 GCA_041172285.1 Pseudomonadota bacterium | reverse complement strand
CCGAAGTAATCACCACGTACTTCAAGCGCATTTGCGCGATGGTGCGGGCCAAATTTTCCGGCTCATTGGCATCCGGCGGCAATGGCTTACCATGCGCCACGTCGCAAAATGGGCAACGCCGTGTGCAAATGTCACCCAAGATCATGAAGGTGGCCGTGCCGCCACTAAAGCATTCGCCTATGTTTGGGCAACTCGCCTCTTCGCAGACCGTGTGCAATTGGTTGTCACGCAGGATTTTTTTGATTTCTTGGTAGCGCTGGCTATCCGGCATTTTCATGCGTATCCAGTCCGGTTTGCGCTGCACCGGCTGCGGGATAATCTTAATTGGAATGCGCGAGGTCTTGGCCGCATCCCGTTCTTTTACGCCGGCGATTTTTGTTTTAGGCAGTGTCGATTCAGTCATGTGCTATTCCATGCTCCAATTGCTTGAGTAGCTTAGCCGTTAATTGTTCGGCAGCTTGCGATAAGGTCAATTGCAAACCTAAGTCTTGGGTTTGCGTCACGGCCAAGCCAGCGTAACCGCACGGGTCTATGGCGTGAAACGGGCTTAAGTCCATAGACACATTGACGCTCAGTCCGTGGTAACTGCCATTGTTTTTGATGCGTAAGCCCAAGGCCGCTATTTTAGCCTCTTGCACGTAAACACCAGGCGCACTGGCTTTAGCCTGGGCTTGCACGCCGTATTCAGCCAACCAGGCTATCACGCTGTTTTCCAATAAGCTCACCAATTTGCGTACGCTTAAGTCATGCCGTTTCAAATCCAACAAGGGATAAATGATGAGCTGCCCTGGACCGTGGTAAGTAATCTTTCCGCCTCTATCGGTCATGACCAGTGGAATGTCACTGGACGCTGGCAAACGCACGCCTTGGCGGTTAAGCCCCAGCGTGTACACCGGAAAATGCTCGGTCACCCACACTTCGTCGGCCGTGCTAGGCGTACGCTCGGCATTAAATTGCTGCATGGCCCGCCAGGTTTGGGCGTAATCGGTGCGGCCTAAATGGCGCACCAACATGGCTGACTTAGACGAACTGGCGGTCATGACTGCGATGTGCTGCTAGGTGATGCTTAAAGTGAAAATTTAACCAATGGGTGGGCGCTGATTAAACGGTAAACCGCGTCCAATTGATCTTGCGAGGCCACGTGCACATGGCAGGTTAGGCTGATGTACTTGCCACCGGAGCTGGCGCGCATTTCAATATTGGCCGCGCTGAACGTCGGTTGCACGGTCTGAATCAGACCGGTGATGGTATCGGCAAAGCCGGCTTGCATTTCACCCATGACCTTAATCGGAAAGTCACAAGGAAAATCAATTAAAGCCGGCTTGCTGGTATCGTGATCCGCCATGGTGTTAGTCTGCTAGCAGGCTTATTGCGCTAGCAATAACAGACTGTCCCAAATACGACCAAACACACCGGCTGCTTCTACGCTTTTCGCTGCTACCAGCGGATGCTCGGACACCACTTTACCGTTTAAGGTAAATTGCACACGGCCTATGACTTGGCCTTTAACAATGGGCGCCACCAAACGCGGTTGACTGGTCACCTGCGCTTGAATTTTGGCGTGTTCGCCTTTGGCCACCGTCACATACAAATCTTCGGCCACCGTTAAATTCACTTGATTTTCCTTACCCTTCCAAACGCGCAAGGACTTAATTGCCTGACCTTGCTTATAGAGCAATTGTGAATCAAAAAACTGAAAGCCGTAGTTCAATAATTTTTGGCTTTCGGCAGCACGCGCGGCATCGCTGGCGGCACCGAGCAGAACTGAAATACGGCGGATGCCATCGCGTTTAGCTGAAGAAATTAAGCAGTAGCCAGCCGATTCGGTGTGGCCGGTTTTCATGCCATCCACACTTGCATCCGCCCACAACAAGCGGTTGCGATTAGGCTGAGTAATGTTGTTGTAGGTGTATTCTTTCACGGAATACAAGCGTTGGTATTGATCCGGAAAATCGTGAATTAAGGCGGTGGCCAAGATCGCTAAATCGTCTGCCGTGGTGTAATGCTGCGCATCAGGCAAACCGGTCGCGTTCATGTAATGGGTGTTTTTCATGCCTAAACGTTGGGCTTCTTGGTTCATCATGTCGGCAAACTGCACTTCGGAACTGGCGATGCCCTCGGCCAAGGCAATCGACGCGTCGTTACCAGACTGAATGATCATGCCGTGCAATAATTCGTCCACGGTAACCGGGCGATTAGGCTCAATAAACATTTTTGAGCCTTCCACTTTCCAGGCCAATTCACTCACGGCTAAATTTTGCTGCAAAGACAAATGCTTGCTTTTTAGCGCCTTAAAAGTCAAATAAGCGGTCATGATTTTAGTCAAAGAAGCCGGCTCGATACGCGCACTATTATTTTTGGCTGCCAACACATGGCCGCTATTAAAATCTTTTAGCAAATAGGCATTCACTGCCAAATCAGGTGCCGCTGGTATTTGTGCAGCCGCGGCTTGCGCGAGGGGGCTGAGAACTAGGGCGGTTAAACTAAAAAGAAGTGCGTAGGCATGGTTTTTTAAATGGCTAGTAGTCATGATGAAATTCACTGTTAATGGCAAGGGGGTTAATTGATAAAAGGCTTAATTAATAATAACGGCGGTCATGTTTAATTGTTGGCGAATTTTAGCGGCCATATTTTCCGCTTCCACCCTACTGGCATAAGGGCCAAGACGCACGCGGTAGAGGCCATCATTATACACCTTCGCTGCGGCTGCGTTTTCAACCAGACCCGAATCTTGAATTTTTTTCTGCAAGATTTGGCTGTTGGCTTCATTCTTAAATGCGCCCAATTGCAAATAAACCCCTGGGGCAACTGGCACCTCAAGCTTGGCCGATGGACTCGTGACGGCTTCATTTGGCACAGCTTGTATCAGCACGCCCTCGGCTTCATTTGACTCTGGACGACTCACTGGGCTAATTGGCGCCACCGCAGTTTGCATGGCGGCCACGCTGGTATCGATGGCCTCCACCTCGACCAGGCCACTGCCATGATTGACCAGGCGCAATTGGTAAGCCGCCACATAGGATAAATCAATCAAACGGTCGCGCTTAAACGGGCCACGGTCGTTAATGCGCACGATGACAGAGCGGCCATTGGCGGGATTGGTCACTTTGGCATAACTGGGTATGGGTAAGGTAGTGTGCGCGGCCGTCATGCCATACATGTCGTAAATTTCACCAGTAGAGGTTTTTTTGCCGTGGTAGCGCTTGCCATACCAGGAAGCCACGCCCTGTTTTTTATAAGGTTGATACGCGGTCATGGGCGTATACGGTTGGCCTAAGGCCACATAAGGTTTGTTGGCACGCGGTAAAGGCTGCTCTACTTTCAAGGTCGCACTTGGAATGCTGTCCAAGTTAGCCGGCGCATTGTCGCCCGGACCGTCGTCTAAATAATAAGCACCTGCGCCGGGTTTGCCACTGGCATTGTCAACACGACTGGCCTTATCGTTTTTAATCGGTGCCGAGCCTGCAATAGGGCTATTTAGCGTCAGATCGGCACAAGCCGTTAACAGCATTAAACTCAACAACAACACGGGGGTTCTAATAGTCATAGCAATTAAATAAAAATAGTAAAAAATTAAGTGGCCACCACATTTTTATGGGTGGCGATGCTCATCAATATGCCCAAACTTAAGCACAACATCACCATGGAAGTGCCGCCGTAACTGATCAATGGCAAGGGCACGCCCACCACAGGCAAGATACCACTGACCATGCCCATGTTAACAAAGGCATAGGTAAAAAAGGTCAAGGCGATGCTGCCGGCCAACAATCGGCCAAACGTGCTTTTAGCCTCGGAGGCGATCACCAAGCCCCGTAAAACAATCAAACTGAACAAGCTTAAAAGCAAGAGGTTGCCCAACAATCCAAACTCTTCACTGAACACCGCAAAAATAAAATCGGTGGTCCTTTCTGGGATGAAATCCAGTTGCGCTTGCGTGCCATTTAACCAGCCCTTGCCGGCGAAACCACCGGAGCCTATAGCAATCATTGCCTGTATCGTGTGGTAGCCTGAACCGAGTGGATCTTGGCTGGGGTCAAATAAAATTTCAATGCGGCGGCGCTGGTAATCGTGCAATAGCGTCCACAAAAATGGCGCGGCGACGGCCAAACTTAGGGTGCCCCCTAATAATAACTTCCAGCTCAAGCCGGCCAAAAACAACACATAAAAACCCGCTGCGCTAATCAACAATGCCGTGCCTAAATCCGGCTGCTTCATAACCAAGGCCACCGGCACCAATAACAACAAGCCGGCTTGAGCAAAATGCTTGGCACTGGGCCGAACTTCCAGTTTGGTAAAGTACCAGGCCAACATCATGGGCATGGCAATGCGCATGATTTCCGATGGCTGTATTTTGGTGACGCCTAAATTAAGCCAACGCTGCGCTCCATGACTGGTAGAGCCGACCACTTCAACGGCCAGCAACAAGACCACGCCCAATACATAAAGCGGCATGGCGATGCGTTCGAGTTGATGCGGCGCGATATTGGCCGCCAACCACATGACTGAAAAGGCCAATACTATGTTGACGGTTTGATCGTAAACCTTGGAAAAATCCTGGCCCGAGGCACTGTACAACACAAACAAGCCAACCATTAAGGTGAAAAATAAGCAGCCCATCAAAAACGAATCGATGTGCACCAGCAAAGGTTTTAAGAATTTATTCATCGTGCGCGCTTTCGTTTTGGCCCGCAGGCTGAGCCGCATTAGTCTTGAGCGGTTTGGCGGCCGGCTCGTTTGGCGATTTGCCTAATAGGTAATAATCCATGACTTTTCTGGCGATGGGGCCGGCTGCCGAACCACCGTGGCCGCCGTTTTCCACGATTACCGCCAAGGCTATAGTGGGGTTATCGGCCGGTGCATAGGCAATAAATAAGGCATGGTCTCTATGCCGCTCATTGATGCTGCTGCTATCGTATTTGGCATTTTGTTTGATGCCTATGACCTGCGCCGTACCGGTTTTTGCCGCAATGCTGTAGCCTGCGTTCGCGCCGACACTGGCGGCCGTGCCGCCAGGCAAGGTAACGTCCATCATGCCTTGCTTAACAATGGCTATGTTGTGCGCTTTCAAGGCGATGCGATCTTGCACCACTGGTGCCACATTCACGGTGCGACCGGTCGCCGGTGATTGCATCGCCACCACCGTGTGCGGACGCATGGCCACGCCATTATTGGCCAAGGTAGCAGTGGCTTGCGCCAACTGCATGGGCGTCACCAAGGTATAGCCTTGACCTATGCCGACTATCACCGTTTCACCTTGGTACCATGGCTGTTTATAGCGGCGCATTTTCCACTCAGGGGTGGGCAGTAAGCCGGCATTTTCACCGCGGATGTCTATGCCGGATTTAGCGCCAAAGCCAAAGTGACGAACAAAATCGGTCAGCCTGATGATGCCCAAATCCAAGGCCAAGCCATAAAAAAAGGTGTCGCAAGAGACGGTAATGGCTTTTTGCATGTCCACCATGCCGTGGCCGTCCGGCTTCCAATCCCGATAACGGTGGCGACTGTTAGCCAACGAATAGTAACCGGGATCGCTGATGCTAAAAGGCGGCAAGCGTTTAGCATTTTCCAGTCCAGCCATGGCAACAAAAGGCTTAAAGGTCGAGCCGGGTGGGTAAATGCCTCGTATCGGACGGTTAACCAATGGCTTATCCAGCGAGTCATTAAGCCATTTCCAATTGTCCACATCGATGCCATCAACAAACAAATTCGGATCAAACCCAGGCTGACTGACGTAGCTCAATACCGCACCGGTTTTTGGATTAATCGCCACCAAAGCGCCACGTCGATTGCCAAAAGCGGTCTCGGCTATTTCCTGCAATTTACTGTCCACCGATAAAATCAGATTGGTCCCCGGCACCGGAGCCGATCTGGCGACGACCCGAACAGCATGGCCATCGGCATCGGTTTCCACTTGCTCAAAGCCGGTCTGGCCGTGCAACTGCGTTTCGTAAAACTGCTCAACGCCACTTTTGCCTATGTGATAAGAGCCCTTGTAATTGGACAAGTCGCCGGATTTTTCCAGCGCAACCAAATCTTTGCTGTTGATACGACCAATGTACCCTATCATGTGTGCGCCAAATTTGCCCAATGGGTAATGGCGATACAAACGTGATTTAATCGCTACCCCGGGAAAGCGATAGTGGTTAACAGCAAAATGGGCTGCTTCAATTTCATTGAGGTGAGTGCGTATCGGGATGCTCTCAAAATTGCGGCTTTCGCTTTTTAATTTAGCAAAGCGCTTGATGTCGGCTTTGCTGATTTCCAGCAATTGGCCCAATTCCGCAATCGTGGTTTTTAGGTTGCCTGCTTTTGAAGGGGTGATTTCCAAGGTGTAAACGAAAAAATTATGCGCCAGCACCACGCCATTTTTATCCAATATCAAGCCGCGATTAGGCACGATGGGCACCATGGAGATGCGGTTATTTTCCGCCAGGGTTTGGTAATGGGTGTATTGGGTGATTTGCAGGTAAATGAAGCGTAAAGCCAACAAGGCAAACAGCGACATCACGAAAAAAGCCATGAAGCCTAAACGCAGCCTAAAGTAATACTGCTCGTGTTGCGGATTTTTAACTTCCTTAAGCACGCTTAAGCACCCATTTGCTGGCTCTGCACCCGACTAATTAACAGGCTAATTGGCACGACCGCGCCCACCCGTGTTTAAGCCTAAGCCCATCGCTAGCAACCAAAGCACCACGCCGCTTAAGCTGGGAAGAAAATACAACCATCCGATAAACTGCCCGCCGGCGAAGGTTTTGATGATCAGCAGCATGACCTGCGAAATAAGCAACAAAGAGAACACGTATAGCAATTGCTGCAAGCCGGTAAACAAAACCAAACGCCGCTGATAGGTCACGGCAAAGAAAGCCGTGACCGTGTAGGCCAAGGCATATTGACCAAACACCATGCCGGCTGCCAAATCCACCAACAAGCCTAGCATCCAAGCGGTGCCGACGTTGCAAAGATTGGGCGCACGTATTAACCAAAAAATCAGCACCAACAACATGAAATCAGGGCGCACTAAAAGGGCCGCTTGCGACCAGGGCAAGAGCAAGCTCATGAAAGCCAACAACACCGAAAAGTACAGGGTTTTTAATTTATTAACGGGCATGGGCATCCCTCGGCTTAGCTGAATTATTTGGCATGCTTTGCGTCTTATCGGCTGGCGTGGCAGGGTTCAAGCCTAACTTCACCGGTTGCGTTAAGCTAGGCTTGCTGATACCGGCTAACTCTGGCTTACTCACCACCAGCACCTGCCTGTGATTTTCAACTCCGCCGGCGGGCTCGCATACTATGCGCGCAAAAGGCGTGTCCGCCGCGCTGACAATCTGCTTAACGGTGGCCACGGCCAAGCCAGCCGGGTAGACCCCATCGATGCCAGAAGTGACCAATCGGTCGCCACGCTGGATGTCTACATTGGCCGGCAAATAAGGCAAATCCACCGTGCTATCACGGCCATGACCAAAGGCAATCGCCCGCAAGCCGTTGCGCTCAATTTGCACGGGCATGGCTAAAGAGGTGTCGGTGATGAGCGTCACTTCGCTGCTTAATGGGTAAACCCTGGTCACCTGCCCTATCACTCCAGCCGCATCCACCACCGCCATACCAGGTAATATTTTGTGATTTTGACCGCGATTGATTAAGATTTTTCTAGTAAACGGGTCGCGCCCAACGTGCATGATTTCAGCCGCCACACTGCTTTCTTTGAGGGCCGTTTGCGCCGCTAACAACTCACGCATATGGGCATTCTCGAGCGCCAATAAATTGAGCTTTTGCAAAGCGATGGATTGCATTAAATCACGCTTTTTTAATTGCTCATTTTCGCTGAGCAAGGTGTCGTGCGTGGAAAAATACTCGGTGGTATTGAGATACAGTTGCGTGGGCGCATTGGCCAATAACTGCAGGGGGTGTAACAAGGTTTGCAAACTTTGTCGCATGCTGGCCAAATACTGCAGACGGCTGTCGGAGGCCATCAAGGCCAGGGATAAAACGGAAAAAAAAGCCAAACGGGCAAACGGGCTAGGGCCGCGCACAAAAAATGCCGGGGCTTGCTGTTGCTCTATCTTGTTGTATAAATGGCGCGCCATTAGTGTTGAGTGTTAAGTCTCTCTAAACTGAGTAAAAGTATAGGCCGACTAGGCGGCCTATACTGGACTAACTGGGTACGGACAAAAAGCTAAAACAGCTTGAATTCAAGGCTTATTCGTAGGCAAAAATGTTGCCTAATTTATCGATCTCTTCCAATGCACGGCCGCAACCACGAGCCACGCAAGTCAACGGGTCTTCAGCCACGATGACGGGCAGGCCAGTTTCCTCCACCAATAAACGGTCTAGATCCCGCAACAAAGCCCCGCCGCCGGTTAACACCATGCCTTTTTCTGCAATATCGGCACCCAATTCCGGTGGCGTTTGCTCCAAGGCCGATTTCACTGCACCCACAATGGCGTTAAGCGGCTCAGTCAAGGCTTCTAAAATTTCGTTGCTGGAAATGGTAAATTTGCGCGGTAAGCCTTCGGCTAAATTGCGACCGGTGACTTCCATTTCCAATACAGTGGAGCCTGGGAAAGCCGAACCAATTTTTTTCTTAATGGCTTCCGCGGTTGGCTCAGAAATTTGCATGCCGTAATTGCGACGGATGTAATCAATGATGGCCTGATCAAATTTATCGCCGCCCACGCGTTCCGATTTAGCGTAAACGATGCCGCCTAATGAAATCACGCCCACCTCGGTGGTACCCCCACCGATGTCCACCACCATGGAACCGGTTGCTTCTGATACCGGCATGCCGGCGCCGATTGCAGCAGCCATAGGCTCCTCAATCAAAAATACTTGCTTAGCCCCAGCGCGCTCGGCTGACTCTTTAATCGCACGGCGCTCGACTTGCGTTGAGCCTACGGGTACGCAAATGATGATGCGTGGACTGGGTGAAAACCAACGCGCATCGTGCACGCGTCGAATGAAGTATTTAAGCATTTGCTCAGTGATGGTGAAGTCGGCAATCACACCGTCTTTCATTGGGCGTATGGCTTGAATGTTAGAAGGCGAACGACCCAACATGCCTTTTGCTTCCGCACCCACGGCCAACAATATTTTCTTGCCGCCCGGTCCGCCGTCAAGGCGAATGGCCACTACGGATGGCTCGTCCAACACTATGCCTTTGCCGCGTGAGTAGATAAGCGTGTTAGCGGTCCCTAAGTCTATCGCCAAGTCGTTTGAAAAGTAACTAGTTAAAAAACCGAACATTTTGTTTTTCCTGTGCTTTGATGCAAAATAACAGCCGTTACGCCAACTGAATAAAAGCGCGATTTAGGCGCCCGTAAAATCAAGGTATAATACCGCATATCGCGTTTAAAATTAAGATGCAATGGCAACTTAATTGCAAATAAACGCTGATAAATAGCCGCGTTTAGCATTTGCAAATATAGCTGGCTACGGTTTTAGCACTAAGCAGCATCTAAACCCCGTCATAAAAGCAAAAACTAAGGCGCACGCAGTCCTTGCACCGATTAAATTTTGGATACTTGAAGCATGGCATTAAGCATAGAAGACATCAAAAAAGTGGCGCATTTGGCGCGTATCGAAATCAATGAAAATGATGCCAACGCCACCTTGAACAAACTAAGTGGCATATTGGCTTTAATTGAAGAAATGCAAGCAGTCGATACCCGCGGCATAATCCCCATGTCGCACGCCCAAGACCTAGGCCAACGCTTGCGTGAGGATGCCGTCAGCAAAACCAATTTACGCGATGAATTTCAAAAAAATGCACCGATTTTAGGCAATGGTTCGCAAGAACTGGCCGTAGCCGGTGGCTTATACCTCGTTCCTAAAGTAATCGAATAATCATGGCCAACCACGAATTAACCAACGGCAGTCTAAAAGGCTATGCCCAGCTTTTGCAAAGCAAGCAAATCTCCAGCCTAGAATTGACTCAGGCATTTTTGCAGCGCATTAAGCAATACAACCCCAGTATCAATGCCTACATTGCCTTGGATGAAGATAAAACACTGGCCCAAGCCCGCGCCGCTGACGCGCGCATTGCGGCCGGCTCAGCCGCCCCTTTAACCGGCATCCCCATCGCCCAAAAAGATATTTTTTGCGCTAAAGGCTGGCCCACCACATGCGGCTCTAAGATGCTGGCCAACTTTGTCGCCCCCTATGACGCTCACGTGATTAGCCAATTTGATGCGGCCGGCGCGGTGAATTTAGGCAAGACCAATATGGATGAATTTGCCATGGGCTCGTCCAACGAAACCAGCTATTTTGGCGGGGTAAAAAACCCTTGGAGTTATGATCGTGTGCCGGGCGGCAGCAGTGGCGGCAGTGCCGCTGCCGTAGCGGCCAGGTTGTGTGCGGCGGCCACCGGCACCGACACCGGCGGATCGATACGCCAACCGGCCTCATTGTGTGGCTTTACCGGGTTAAAACCGACTTACGGTGTGGTGTCACGCTTTGGCATGATTGCCTTTGCTTCGTCCCTAGATCAAGCTGGCCCGATGGCCAAGAGCGCAGAAGATTGTGCCTTAATGATGAACGTCATGGCCGGTTTTGACGAACGCGACTCCACCAGTTTAGACCGCGCCAAAGAAGACTACTGCCGCGATTTAGCCAAGCCGCTGGCCGGTTTAAAAATAGGCTTGCCGAAGGAGTTTTTTGCCGAGGGCTTGTCCGCCGAGGTTGGAAAAGTAATAGAAAACGCCATCGCCGAATACAAAAAATTGGGCGCAGAAATCGTTCATATTTCCCTGCCTAACACCGGCTTATCCATCCCGGTTTACTACGTGTTGGCGCCGGCTGAGGCCTCCAGTAATTTATCCCGCTACGACGGCGTCCGCTACGGCCATCGCGCAGCCGCATACACCGACTTAATGGACATGTATTGCAAGAGCCGTGCCGAGGGTTTTGGTGACGAAGTAAAACGCCGCATCTTAATAGGCACCTACGTGCTGAGCGCCGGCTATTACGACGCCTACTACCTAAAAGCCCAACAAATTCGCCGCCTGATTGCCCAAGACTTTGTCGAAGCGTTTAAACAATGCGACGTCATCATGGGGCCCGCTGCGCCCTCCACAGCGTTTAAAGCCGGGGAAAAAGTAGACGACCCGGTGGCTATGTATTTACAAGACATTTACACCATCTCCACCAACTTGGCCGGCTTACCTGGCATGAGCGTACCGGCTGGTTTTGCTCCCAGTCAAGATGGACCAGCCTTGCCGGTAGGCCTGCAAATTATCGGTAATTATTTTGATGAAGCGCGCATGTTAAACGTCGCCCATCAATACCAGCAAGTCACCGATTGGCATACGCTTGCACCCAACTTGCCCGAAGGAACAGCATAATGGAATGGGAAGTCGTTATTGGGTTAGAAACACACACCCAACTGCAAACAGTCAGTAAAATTTTTTCCGGCGCATCGGTTAAATACGGCGCCGAGCCGAACACGCAAGCCTGCGAAGTGAGCTTGGCGTTGCCCGGCGTCTTGCCGGTATTAAACAAGCAAGCCGTGCATTGTGCGATTAAATTTGGCCTAGCGATTAACGCTGAGATTGCCCCGCGCTCGGTGTTTGCGCGTAAAAACTATTTTTACCCAGACTTACCCAAAGGCTACCAAATCAGTCAGTTTGAACTGCCGGTAGTCGGCAAAGGTGCCATCACCATACAAGTGCCGGCCATAGGCAAACAAGCTGCCTACGAAAAAGTGGTGAACATCACCCGCGCCCATTTAGAGGAAGACGCCGGCAAATCGGTGCACGGCGCTGTCGAAGGCATGAGCGGCATAGACTTAAACCGCGCCGGCACGCCTTTATTAGAAATCGTTACCGAACCGGACATGCGTTCCGCTGCGGAAGCCGTGGCTTACGCCAAAAAATTGCATGAGTTGGTGCAATGGATAGGCATCTGCGATGGCAACATGCAAGAGGGCAGCTTCCGTTGCGACGTCAACGTGTCGGTCCGCCCTAAAGGCTCAGACAAACTGGGCACACGCCGCGAGATTAAAAACCTCAACTCGTTTAAATTCATGACGCAAGCCATCGAATACGAAACCCGCTGGCAAATCGAAACCTTAGAAGACGGCGGCAAAATACAGCAAGCCACGGTATTGTTTAACCCGGACACCGGCGAAACGCGTGCCATGCGCAGCAAGGAAGAAGCCAACGACTACCGCTATTTCCCCGATCCGGATTTATTGCCCTTGATTATTACCGAGCAAGACAAAGCCCGTGTCCAGGCCGACATGCCAGAATTGCCGGCCGCCATGAAAGCCCGTTTGGAAGCGCAATTTGCTTTATCCAGTTACGATGCCAGCAGCCTCACCGCCAGTCGTGAATTAGCCGACTACTTTATGGCGGCGATTGATGCCGGGGCCGAGCCTAAACAAACCGCCAACTGGGTCATGGGCGGCTTAAGCGCCAAACTAAATAGCGAAGATAAAAACCTAAGCAGCAGCCCGATTAGCCCGCAACAATTGGCTCAATTACTTAAACGCATTAGCGACGGCACCGTCTCAAACAATGCCGCCAAGCAGGTGTTTGAGGCCATGTGGTTGGGTGAAGGCGAAGTGGACAGCATCATTGCCGCTAAAGGCTTAAAGCAAGAGTCCGACAGCGGTGCCATAGAAGCCATCATCGACGAAGTCTTGGCGGCCAATGCGGCCATGGTGGATGAGTTTAAAGCAGGCAAGGAAAAAGCCTTTAATGCCTTGGTCGGTCAAGCCATGAAAGCCTCAAAAGGCAAGGCTAACCCGGCGCAAGTCAACGACATCCTCAAGAAAAAACTGCAGGCTTAAGCCGAGGTTAGGCTAATTCACGCCGTATTGCTGCCTGTAGGCGCTCACCGCTTGCAGGTGATCCGCCAAGGCTTGATGGTCGGCTAGGTAGCGCATCAAATCGCTTAAATTGGCGATGGCACAAACCGGAATTTGATTGTTGGCGATCACTTCTTGCACGGCGGACAACTCGCCTATGCCTTTTTCTTGCCGATCTATGGCAATGGCGACGCCACAAGCACTTGCGCCATTGGCAGCAATCAACGCCACCGACTCGCGCACCGAGGTGCCAGCAGAAATCACGTCATCGATAATCAGCACGCGGCCTTGCAAAGGGCTGCCCACTATGGTGCCGCCCTCGCCATGGTCTTTGGCTTCTTTACGGTTGTAGGCATACGGCACATTCCGCCCTTGTTTGGCAAAAGCAATGGCGATACTGGCCGCCAAGGTAATGCCCTTATAAGCGGGGCCAAATAACATGTCAAACTGGATGCCGGCATGATCAATCGCTGCGGCATAGAACTCACCCAACTTCATCAAGCTCACGCCATCATTAAACAATCCGGCATTAAAAAAATACGGACTGAGGCGGCCGGCTTTGGTTTTAAATTCACCGAAACGCAATACCTCTTTTTCGATGGCAAATGCGATAAAATCTTGGCTTACTTGAGCAGACGCCGCTGCATTGTTGGTGACTTTGTTGGGGTGCAATGTCATGGTTACTCTAATCGTATTAATTTAAGGATGAAGTTTTGAAGATTATATCGCTAAACCTAAACGGCATACGTTCTGCTACAAATAAAGGCGTGCTGAGCTGGTTAACAACCCAGTCCGCTGACATTGTCTGCTTACAGGAACTCAAAGCCCAAGCCGACGACATGACGGCCGAGATGCTAAGCCCGGATGGCTATATCGGGCACTTCCATTACGCCGAGAAAAAAGGCTACAGCGGCGTCGGCATCTACTCAAAAACTAAACCGGACGCGGTCATCATGGGCTTGGGCGGCAGCAACCAAGACGTGGCCGACATAGACAGCGAGGGCCGCTACATCGAATGCCAATTTGGCAATCTAAGCGTGGTGTCGCTGTATTTGCCATCGGGCTCCAGTGGCGAAGAAAGACAGGCCTTTAAATTCAGCGTCATGGCGCGCTTTATGTTGCACATGCAAGCCTTGATTAAAAGTGGTCGTGAGGTGGTGGTTTGCGGCGACTGGAATATCGCCCATAAAGAAGTGGATCTAAAAAATTACAAAGGCAATAAAAAGAATTCCGGCTTTTTACCTGAAGAACGGGCTTGGTTAAGCACGCTGTTTGATCAAGTGGGCTGGGTCGATGTCTACCGCACACTCCACCCAGACACCACAGAAGAGTGTTACACCTGGTGGAGCAATCGCGGGCAGGCTTGGGCTAAAAATGTCGGTTGGCGCATAGACTACCAAATTGCCACCCCTGCCACCGCGGCAAAGGCAAGCGAGGCCAGCATATACAAAGCGCAGCGCTTTAGCGATCACGCGCCTTTAATCATTGATTACGGCACCTAGACTAGTTGCGGTTATTTGATCGCATCCAAGGCTTTTAGGCGTTTTTGCGCAGCCGGAATGACTTCACTGTTTGGGTACTTGGCCAATAAATCACGCAAGGTTTTTTTCGCGGCCGGCACCATGCCCAATTGAAACTGGCTATTGGCCATATTAAATAGCGCGTCCGCCGCCCTAGGATTGTCCGGGTGGGCATCCAACAATTTTTGCTGGGTGGCCATGGCCGATTTGTAATTTTTTAAAGCAAATTGCGCGTAGCCCAAACCGTACAAGGCATCCGGCGCGTAAGCACTATTGGGGTAATCTTTTAAAAATTTGTCGTAAGCATTAAACGCATCTTTGTATTTTGCTTCTTTAGCCAAGCCATGCGCCAACTCTAGCAGTTGGTACTCTTGGCTATTCTTTGCTGGCTCGGGTGTGCTAGCCGCAGGCGCAGCGGCAACCGGGGCTGCAGGGGCAGCCACACTGGCAGGCGGCGCTTCTACTGCCGCCACTGGATTGGGATTGGCGCTGGCGTTAGCCACAGGCTGACCTTGCTCCAACTTACGCAAACGTGCGTCGGCATCTCCGTATAAATCTTTTTGCCTTTGCTGCGTGAGGTTGACATTGTGGCTGGCTAACTCGAGCTCACCCTTTAGTTTGGCTACTTCTTGCTTGAGCCCCTCAATTTGATTTTGCATGTCCAGCAAGCCTTGACCTTTGGTGATCGCCTCAATCTCCACCAAGCGTTGTTCTATGACTTGCTGGGTTTTCTTCAAAGCGGCCAAGTCCGCCTGCGCTGCCTGATGCTGAGTCGTTGTGGTGGCTTCCAACTCTAAAATTTTCTTGCGCGCCTCCTTGTCATCAAACAAGGCTGCGTGACCTTGCGCAGCAAAGGCCGCGGTGACAATTAACAAACTAGCCAGTATCAGTTTTTTCATGGTTTTTCTTTAATCCGCTCCGTATTTACTCGTTTTCGTAAACGATGTCAGCGCGGCGATTTTGTTTGGCGCAGCTTTCATCTGCACAGCCAGGCGTGGCTTTTTCTTCACCAAAGCTCACCGTTTCTATTTGAGCATCTTGCACACCCAGTAAATTTAACGATTTTTTGACCGCCACGGAACGACGTTGCCCCAAAGACAAATTGTATTCACGGCTGCCGCGCTCGTCGGTATTGCCTTGTACGATGACCTTGGCATTGCGGTTGGCTAATAGGTATTTGGCATGCGCTTCAATCAAGGGTCGGTATTCGGCTTTAACGGCATCGCTGTCGTAATCAAAGTAAACCTGACGTTTGGATAAAATGTTATTCGGGTCTTTCAATGGGTTGTTGCTGTTACTGGCGGCATTGCTGTCTATGACCACTTCTTTTACTGCTGCCGTTTCGGCTGCCGCAGCAGGGGCGGCTTCTGCTGGCTTAGCTGCACTGGCCGCGGCCGGGCTTCTGTCTTCTACTGCAGCCGGCTTATCAACCATGGGCGTGCTTTTACAAGCGGCCAAAATTAAAGCTAGGGCTAGGCTACTTAATAGCTTAGTGTTCCAAGTGCTGCTGTTCATATCGCTCTCCTTAATAAGGCCATCACAGCCTAAAAAAATTATTCCTACTTAATTAACGGTCCCCAAGCCGGCTCGCGGATATCGCCACCGGACTCATTTAAACGCTGCTGCACGCGACCGTCACTGGACACCGCGGCTAATGAGCCTTTATCGCCACTGCGGGTTGCATACAACAAAACACGGCCATTAGGGGCAAAGCTGGGCGATTCATCCTGCGCCCCTTCACTCAACATCTGCACCTGGCCACTGGCTAACTCTTGCAGGGCCAATCGGTATTTTCCACCGTCGTTGCGCACCATGGCCAAAAATTTACCGTCGGGTGACACACGCGGGCTTAAATTGAACGTGCCCTCAAAGGTCACCCTTTGCACGTCGCCACCGATGGCCGCTACTTTGTATATTTGCGGGCGACCCCCCCGATCGGAGCTGAAATAAATCCACTGCCCGTCCGGCGACCAAGTGGGCTCGGTATCGATGGCGCTGCTTTTAGTTAATGGCTGCAGATTACTGCCATCGGCATGGATTGTGTAGAGCTGAGAGTTGGCGCCGTAGGTTAACACGATGGCTAATTTACTCCCGTCTGGCGACCAAGCGGGGGCACTGTTATTGCCTTTAAAACTGGCCAATATTGTGCGTTGACCGCTCAGCGTTTGGATATAAATGATGGGTTTTTTCTTTTCAAACGACACGTAAGCCATTTTGCTGCCATCGGGCGACCAAGTCGGTGAAATAATCGGTTCTTTTGAGGAAACCATGGTAACCGCATTTTCGCCATCGACATCGGCCACGCGCAATGCATAGCGGCCATTGAGCTTAGCCACGTAAGCAATCCGACTGGAAAAAAGGCCGCTTTCGCCGGTTAATTTTTGGTAAATGACGTCAGCAATTTTATGCGCGGTGCCGCGTAATTGATTGGCGGAGACGTTGTATTGCACGCTGGCCAGCTGGGTTTGCTTGAGCACGTCGACCAATTGAAAACTGACGTTATAGCGATTGCCAGGCAGGGTTTCCACCTTGCCCACGGCCATGGCTTGGGCTTGCAGGGCTGCCCACTCGGCGTATTTAATTTGGCTGATGTCGCTGGGTCGACTGACCACACCGGCGGTTTCTAAGAGGCGAAATAAACCGCTGCGTTTTAGATCCGCTTGGATGATTTGACTGAGGTTATCGCTACTGGGCTGGCTTTGGACAAAAGGCACGATGGCAATAGGCAGTTGTTGCGCGCCACCGCCACTGATCTCAATTTCTAAGGCCGAATGGGCCGGGCCACATAAGCTTAAGCTCACTAAAAGTAGAACGATACGTACGATGGGCATAAGCACTGTTATTTTCTTTGCAAGTATTCTTTAGCTAGGGGGTTAACTGTCTATTGTTTTTCTGTCTGTTGTTTAAAAATACGTCTTAAATAAAAACAGCCCTTATATTACATGGCACCAGTCAATTTTAGTGCAATCTCATGCTAGTTTTGTGACATTTAGCCGTCTTTTTTATGAGGCAATCTAGTAGCAATTGCATTGCCAGTCTACGACTTAGCCAGCCTTAGTCGTTAGGCCTAAAGGTTAACTTTAGGTTTCTAAATTGCGAAAATGCTACCCCATCAGTGGGCACCGGTAAAGGCTGGGAGGCCATAATAGCCCGCTCCACGGCCTCGTCGCAGGCTTTATTGCCACTGGATTTAAGCAACTTAGGCAAACCAATCATTTCCCCGGTTGGCAGCAAAGCTATGTCAAATTTCAGCTCAGGATTGGCCGTTGCACACAAGCTTTTATTTACATTTCCACGAATTTTGGCTTGGATTTTACTGCGGTACTCGTCCACCACACCGGGACTCGCCGCCGACTTAGCCGACTTATCGGCTGCTGCCGCCTGCTCGGTTGCGGCACGCTCTTCGGCTAAGGCCTCTTGTTGCAGTTTTTTCAAGGTCTCATTGGCTTTGTTTTCTTTTAACAACTTGTCGCTGTTTTGCATTTCTTCTTTACGCGCTTCCGCTTGCAGGGCGGCCAATTGTTTTTTTTGCGCTAAGTCCTGTTCTTTTTTCAATTGCTCGGCGGCTTTTTTCTGCTCCAGCTCTTTGCGTTTTTTTTCCAGGGCAATGTCAAC